>NZ_QOZT01000030.1:0-38908 GCF_003345135.1 Acidovorax sp. BoFeN1 | reverse complement strand
CGATCACACCGATGATGTCGCTGATCTTGTTGCTGCTGGCGTTGATGTCCTGCATGGTGGCGACCACACGCGACACCACTTCCCCGCCACGCGCTGCCACCGTGGCCGCCGAAGTCCAGCAGCCCAAAACCAGCGGCAGGTGACAACGACGATTGGGAGTCCTTCTGAACCGGGAGCGCTGCGTAGCCCCATCGAAGCAAGTCCGCGCACGGTAAACCTGCGCTCCATGCAAAGAAGCCCTGCCAACTCGCGCTGGCAGGGCTTCTTTTCTTCGCCCCCCAGTCGCCACAGGGCAACCGAGGGGGCGCAAGAGAACGCCGATCAGTCGGCCTGCTTGCGCAGGAAAGCCGGAATTTCCAGATCGTCCATGCCGCCCGACGACAGTGCATCGACGCGGGCTGCTGCCTGCGTGCGGTTGGTGCGCCAGACGCTGGGCACCGACATGCCGCCGTAATCGGCCTGGGAGCCGACGCCCATGCCGCCTGCCACGCCGACGGCTCCGCCCATCACGCCGCTGGTGGTCATGGGCATCTGGTAGGCCATGTTGTCCGTGCCCGTGCGCAGGCCGCCCTGCACCACCGAGATGGGCTGGCGGCGCGCATTGGGGCGCGACAGGCCCGTGGCCACCACGGTCACGCGGATCTCTTCACCCAGGCTGTCGTCGTAGGCAGCGCCGTAGATGACATGCGCGTCGGGCGAGGCGTAGGCGTTGATGGTGCTCATGGCCAGGCGCGATTCGGACAGCTTGAGGCTGCCCTTGGCGGCGGTGACCAGCACCAGCACGCCCTTGGCGCCCGACAGGTCGATGCCTTCGAGCAGCGGGCAGGCCACGGCCTGCTCGGCGGCAATGCGGGCGCGGTCGGGGCCGCTGGCGGTGGCCGTGCCCATCATGGCCTTGCCAGGCTCGCCCATCACGGTGCGCACGTCTTCGAAGTCGACGTTCACATGGCCGTATTCGTTGATGATTTCGGCAATGCCGCCTACGGCGTTTTTCAGCACGTCGTTGGCGTGGGCAAAGGCTTCGTCCTGAGTGATGTCATCGCCCAGCACTTCGAGCAGCTTTTCGTTGAGCACCACGATCAGCGAATCGACATTGGCTTCGAGCTCGGCCAGGCCGTTGTCGGCATTGCTCATGCGGCGCCCGCCCTCCCAGTCGAAGGGCTTGGTGACCACGCCCACGGTGAGAATGCCCATTTCCTTGGCCACACGCGCAATCACCGGTGCGGCGCCGGTGCCCGTGCCGCCACCCATGCCGGCGGTGATGAACAGCATGTGCGCGCCCGAGATGGCGGCGCGGATGTCATCCACGGCGGCTTCGGCGGCTTCGCGGCCCTTGTCGGGCTTGCTGCCGGCACCCAGGCCGCTTTGGCCCAGCTGGATGGTGCGGTGGGCGGAGCTGCGGGTAAGCGCCTGCGCGTCGGTGTTGGCGCTGACAAACTCCACGCCCTGCACGCTGCGCGCAATCATGTGCTCGACAGCATTGCTGCCGCCGCCGCCCACACCGATCACCTTGATCTGGGTGCCCTGGTTGAATTCTTCGGCTTCGATCATTTCGATGGTCATGTTGGAGCTCCTGTTTCTAAATACGTATTCAATTGCCAAATGGGGAAAGGGGGTCTGTTTCGCGGGACATAGGGCGGTCCGATACATCGCCATCGCCCGCGCGGTATGCGATGGGGACTCCCTCTTGCTAGCCAGATCGCCCCCACGCTTGCAACTGCGTCTGCTGCGCTGCCCCGCAAGGGGGCCTTCGCGCCTTGGGGCGGCCCGGCGGCGCTCATGCCTGGGTATTTCATGGTCAGAAGTTCCCCACGATGAAATCCTTGAAGCGCCCGAACGCGGTCTTCATCGACCCGCTCTTTTGCGCCACCTTAAACCCACGAAGACGTGCCAGGCGCGCTTCTTCGAGCAAGCCCATGACAGTGGAGGCACGGGGCTGGGCGACCATGTCCGACAGGGCGCTGGAATACTTGGGAATGCCGCGGCGCACGGGTTTCAAAAAGATGTCCTCGCCCAGTTCGATCATTCCGGGCATGACCGAGCTGCCGCCGGTGAGCACGATGCCCGATGAGAGCACCTCTTCGTAGCCCGACTCGCGCACCACCTGCTGCACCAGCGAGAAAATTTCTTCGACCCGGGGCTCGATCACGCCAGCCAGCGCCTGCTTGCTGAGCATGCGCGGGCTGCGGTCGCCCAGGCCGGGCACTTCCACCTGGGCCTCGGGGTCGGCGAGCAATTGCTTGGCGTAGCCGCTTTCGACCTTGATGTCTTCGGCGTCCTTGGTGGGCGTGCGCAGTGCCATGGCAATGTCGCTGGTGATGAGGTCGCCCGCAATCGGGATCACCGCCGTGTGGCGGATGGCACCGCCGGTGAAGATGGCCACGTCGGTCGTGCCCGCGCCGATATCCACCAGCACCACGCCCAGCTCGCGCTCGTCATCGGTCAGCACGGCCTGGCTGCTGGCCAGTGGGTTGAGCATGAGCTGCTCGACTTCGAGGCCGCAGCGGCGCACGCACTTGATGATGTTCTCGGCCGCGCTCTGCGCACCGGTCACGATATGGATCTTGGCCTCCAGACGGATGCCACTCATGCCGATGGGCTCTTTCACGTCCTGCCCGTCGATCACAAATTCCTGCGGCTCCACCAGCAACAGGCGCTGGTCACTGGAGATGTTGATCGCCTTGGCCGTCTCGACCACGCGCGCCACGTCGGCGGCGGTGACTTCCTTGTCCTTCACGGCCACCATGCCGCTGGAGTTGAGGCCCCGGATATGGCTGCCCGTGATGCCGGTATAGACGCGCTGGATCTTGCAGTCGGCCATCAGCTCGGCTTCTTTGAGCGCCTGCTGGATGCTCTGGACGGTGGCGTCGATGTTCACCACCACGCCACGCTTCAAGCCATTGCTCGGGGCCACGCCCAGGCCTGCGAGTTTGAGCTCGCCATTGGGCAACACCTCGGCCACCACGGCCATGACCTTGGCCGTGCCGATGTCCAGCCCCACCACGACGTCTTTGTATTCTCTTGCCATATCAGTGTCTGCCCTTCATTGTTCTGTCCTGTCGCATCTACTGCACGCGGCTATTTCTTCGCAGCCGCTTCCGCGGTGACTGTCGTCACGCCACGCAACCGCAGCGCATAGCCTCCGGCATGCCGCAGGTCTGCCGACTCCAGTGCGTCCGCACGGCGCTGGTATTGCGCCGCCACCCCCGTCAGTGTGCTGATGAAGCGCTGCGTGCGTTGCACCACTTCTTGTTGCGTGCCGCCTCCCAGCTCCAGCGCTGCGCCGGTGTCGAGCGTGGCGCGCCAGCCGCCGCGCCCGGTGAGTTCCAGCGCATCCACAGCCATGCCCAGCGGCTCAAACAGTGGCTGCAGTACGCCGTGCATCTGCAGCACCTCGGCCGAACTACCCTGGGGACCCGTGAGGCGGGGCAAGCCTTCTTGCTCCACATCGCCCACATTGGCCTCGAAAACCTCGCCCTGGCTGTTGACCAGTGCCGAACCGGTTTCGCCCCCCCAGAAGGCAACAGCATCGTGTTCCTGCAGCTCCACGCGCAGGCCACCCGGAAACTCGCGCCGCACCAGGGCCTTGCGCACCCAGGGCGCCTGCTCGAAGGCCGCGCGCGCGGCCCGCAGATCGATGGTGAAGAAGTTGCCCGCCAGCTGCGGCGCCACATTGGCGCGCAAGGTCACTGCGTTGTTGTGCACCAGCTCACCCTGAACCACGATGCGTGCCACAGAAAAACCGGGATAACGCAACACCCAGCGCGCCCCCGCTGCCAGCAAAAGCAGCACGCAGCACAGGAACAAGACCGAAGCGGTCAGGTTCATGAGCTTGACGTCCAGCGGTGCGGGCAGCGACTGATTCATGGCGTGGTGGTCTCCTGGGGCTGGCTCTGTGCCGGGCTCAGCGTGGCACCGGGCGGCGTGTCCAGCGTGGCGGTGGCGAGCACGCCTACGCACAGGTCTTCGTAGCTGATGCCCAGAGCCCGTGCCGACATGGGAACCAGCGAATGACCGGTCATGCCCGGCGAGGTGTTGATTTCCAGCAGGAAGGGTTTGCGGTCACTGGCGCGGATCATGATGTCGGCCCGCGCCCAGCCCCGACAGCCCAGCGAACGGAAGGCCTGCACCACCAGGCGCTGGATCTCGCGTTCTTCCGCCTCGGGCAGGCCGCTTGGGCAGTGGTATTGGGTGTCGTTGGTGAAATACTTGTGTTCGTAGTCGTAATTGCCTTGCGGCGCCACGATGCGGATCACCGGCAGCGCATGGGCGCTGGCGCCTTCGCCCAGGATGGGGCAGGTGGTTTCATCGCCCTCGATGAACTGTTCGCACAGCACCTCGGGGTCGTATTTCGATGCCAGCGCATAGGCCTGCTCGCACTGCTCGGGCGAGGACACCTTGGTCAACCCGATGGTCGAGCCCTCGCGCGCGGGCTTGACGATCATGGGCGCGGCCAGCGCCTGCAGGGCCATAGCCGTTTCATCGCCGCTGGCCACAAGACGCCAGTCGGGCGTGGGCAAGCCCTCGGCGCGCCAGATGCGCTTGGTCATGATCTTGTCCATCGACATGCTGGACGCCATCACACCCGAGCCGGTGTACGGGATTCCGAGCAACTCCAGCGCGCCTTGCACCGTGCCGTCTTCACCGTGGCGCCCGTGCAGGGCAATGAAGCAGCGGGCGTAACCGCCGCGCTGGAGTTCGCCCAGTTCGCTCTGTGCCGGGTCGAACGCGTAAGCATCCACACCGCGCGAGCGCAGCGCCTGCAGCACGCCGCGGCCGGACATCAGGGACACATCGCGCTCGGCCGATGCACCGCCCATCAGCACTGCCACCTTGCCCAACGTGCGGGCGTCAATATTTGAGCCAAATGTGTTCATCGCGCCCTCCCTGCTTGCGGCAACAGCTCATTATTTTGTAGCAAATCAACCACCTTTCCGGGCACGGCACCAATCGAACCCGCACCCATGCACATCACCACGTCGCCATCTTTTGCGTTGTCTGCAATGGACTGGGGCAGGTCGGCCACAGCGTCAACGAACAAGGGCTCTACCCGGCCGGCCACGCGCAGCGCACGCGCCAGCGAGCGGCCGTCTGCGGCCACCACGGGCGCTTCGCCAGCGGCATACACCTCGGTGAGCAGCACGGCGTCGGCACTGCCGATGACCTTCACAAAATCCTCGAAGCAATCGCGCGTGCGGCTGTAGCGGTGCGGCTGGAACGCCAGCACCAGGCGGCGCCCAGGGAAAGCCCCGCGGGCCGCTGCCAGCGTGGCGGCCATCTCCACGGGGTGGTGGCCGTAGTCGTCGATCAGCGTGAACTGGCCACCGTCCTTGGCGGGCAGTTCGCCATAGCGCTGAAAGCGCCGGCCCACGCCCTTGAAACCGGCCAGCGCGCGCTGCACGGCTTCGTCCGGAATGTTCAGCTCCACGGCCACCGCGATGGCCGACAGGGCGTTGAGCACGTTGTGCTCGCCCGCCAGGTTGAGCACCACCTCCATATCAGGCAGCGTGACGCCGTTGCGTCGCTGCACCGTAAAGCGCATTTGCCCCGCCTCGGCCTGCACGTTGATGGCGCGCACCTGGGCGTCTTCCGAAAAGCCGTAGCTCGTGATGGGGCAGGTCACGCTTTGCAGAATGTCGCGCACCGCCGGGCTATCGACGCACAGGATGGCAGTGCCATAAAACGGCATGCGGTGCAGAAAATCGATGAAGGCCCCCTTGAGGCGACCAAAGTCATGCCCGTAGGTTTCCATGTGGTCGGCATCGATGTTGGTGACCACAGCCATCACGGGCAGCAAATTCAGAAACGAGGCATCGGACTCGTCTGCCTCGACCACGATGTAGTCGCCGCTGCCCAACTTGGCATTGGCGCCCGCGCTGTTCAGACGCCCGCCAATCACAAAGGTGGGGTCGAGTCCTGCCTCGGCCAGCACACTGGTCACAAGGCTGGTGGTGGTGGTCTTGCCGTGCGTGCCGGCAATGGCGATGCCCTGCTTGAGGCGCATCAGCTCGGCCAGCATGAGGGCGCGTGGCACCACGGGAATCTTCTTGTCGCGCGCGGCCAGCACCTCGGGGTTGCCGGCCGTGACGGCGGTGGAGGTGACCACGGCATCGGCCCCCTCAATGTGCGCTGCCGCGTGACCCAGGCAGGTCTTGATGCCCAAGCCCGCGAGGCGGCGCAGCGTGGCGCTGTCACTCAGGTCCGAACCCGAGATCTGGTAGCCCAGGTTGAACAGCACCTCGGCGATGCCGCTCATGCCGGCGCCGCCCACACCGACGAAATGAATATGGCGAACAGCGTGCTTCATGCAGACAACTCCTCGCACGCCGCCACCACTTCGCGGGTGGCATTGATTTTTTGCATGTTTTTGGCCTTCTCGGCAATATCGACGAGCGCTGTGCGCTCTGAATTCAATAGCATCTTCGCCAACCCTTCGGGGGTCAGGTCGCTTTGCTGCACCAGCCAGCCGCCGCCCGCATTCACCAGAAAGCGGGCGTTGGTGGTCTGGTGGTCATCCACGGCAAAGGGGAACGGCACAAAGATGGCGGCAGCACCCACGGCGGCAATCTCGGTCACGGTGCTGGCGCCGGCGCGGCACACGATGATGTCGGCCGCAGCAAACGCGCTGGCCGTGTCGTCGATGAACGGGGTGAGCTCTGCCTGCACACCGGCAGCCTGGTAGTTGGCGCGCAAGGTGTCGATCTGCGTGGCGCCGCTCTGGTGCGTGACCACTGGCCGGTTTTCCGCAGGGATCAGCGCCAGAGCCCGGGGCACGATGTCGTTGAGCGCCTGCGCGCCCAGGCTGCCGCCCACCACCAGCAGGCGCAGGGGGCCCGTGCGCCCGACAAAACGCTCTGACGGCGCTGCCTGGCGCGTGAACGCCGCGCGCAGCGGGTTGCCTACCCATTGGGCCTTCTTCAGCACCCCTGGAAACGCGGTGAACACCCGGTCGGCCACACCGGCGAGCACCTTGTTGGCCATGCCGGCCACCGAGTTCTGCTCATGCAGCACCAGGGGCTTGCCGCACAGCACGCCCATCATTCCGCCCGGAAAGGTGATGTAGCCGCCCAGGCCCACCACCACGTCGGGTTTCACACGGCGCACCACCTGCAAGGCCTGCCAGAAGGCACGCAGCAGGCGCAGCGGCAGCAACGCCAGCGTGGCCAGGCCCTTGCCACGCACACCGGAAAAATCAATGAGTTCGAGCGGAAAGCCGTGCTGCGGCACGATGCGCGACTCCATGCTGCCCGGTGCACCCAGCCAGTGCACGCGCCAGCCGCGTGCGCGCAGCTCCTCAGCGACGGCAAGGCCCGGGAAGATATGGCCGCCGGTGCCGCCAGCCATGATGAGTGCCGTTTTCTGGCTCATACACGGCCTCCGCGCATGAGCAATTTGTTTTCATAATCCACCCGCAGTACGACCGCGAGCGCGACGAGGTTCATCAGGATGGCAGAGCCGCCAAAGCTCATCAGCGGCAGCGTGAGTCCCTTGGTCGGCAGCGCGCCCAGGTTCACGCCCATGTTGATGAAGGCCTGAAAGCCCATCCAGATGGCCACGCCCTGCGCCACCAGGCCAGCGAATACGCGGTCCAGGGCGATGGCCTGGCGGCCGATGTGCATGATGCGGCGCGTCATCCAGACAAACAACACGATGAGCGTGAGCACGCCCACCAAGCCAAACTCTTCACCGATGACGGCGAGCAAAAAGTCGGTGTGCGCCTCGGGCAGCCAGTGGAGTTTTTCGACGCTGCCGCCCAGTCCCACACCAAAGATTTCACCGCGCCCGATGGCAATCAGCGAGTGCGAGAGCTGGTAGCCCTTGCCCAGCGCATGCTCTTCGCTGAACGGGTCGAGGTACGCGAACACGCGCTCGCGCCGCCAGGGCGAGCTGGCAATCATGATGGCGAAGGCCGATACCAGCACGCCAGCGATCAGGAAGAACATGCGGGCGTTGACGCCCCCCAGGAACAGGATGCCCATGGCGATCACGGCCACCACCATGAAGGCGCCCATGTCCGGCTCGGCCAGCAGCAGCACACCCACGATCGCCACGGCGGCGCCCATGGGCAGCACGGCCCGGAAGAAGCGCTCCTTCACATCCATCTTGCGCACCATGTAGTCCGACGCATAGATGAGTACGGCGAACTTCGCCAGCTCCGAGGGCTGGAAGTTCATGATGCCCAGCGACAGCCAGCGCCGCGCACCGTTGACCACAGTGCCGACATGCGGAATCAGCACCGCCACCAGCAGCACGATAGAGACCACGAACAGCCAGGGTGCCACGCGCTCCCAGGTCGCCATCGACACCTGAAACGCGAGAAGCGCCACCACAAAACCCACGATCAGGGCAAACACGTGGCGCATCAGGAAATGGGTGGAGGCGATCTTGCCGAAACGGGGGTTGTCCGGCATGGCAATCGATGCCGAATACACCATCACCAGCCCCCATGCCAGCAGTGCCAGCACCACCCACAGCAGGGCCTGGTCAAAACCCAGCACTGCGGCGGGCGTGCTGCGGGTGGAGCGGTAGTCGGTGCCCCCCACCCGCACCGGCAACACATCGGCGGCCTTGCCCGAAAGCCCTCCCAGCCAGGCCGTAACGCGCTGCCATGCACCGTGAGCGATGGTCATTGCAGGCCCTCCAGTTCCTGTCCGGCATCGTGTGCCAGCTCGCGCACGGCGTCGCAGAACACCTGCGCGCGGTGTGCGTAGTCCCGAAACATGTCAAAGCTGGCGCAGGCGGGAGACATCAACACCGCATCGCCCGGACGGGCGTGCTGCGCGGCCAACTGCACGGCGTGCGGCAGCGTCTGCGCATCGACCAGCGCAACACCCGCACCCTGCAGTGCAGCGCGAATCAACGGTGCATCCCGGCCCATCAGAACCACTGCCCGCGCAGAGCGCGCCACCGGCGCTGCCAGCGGCGAAAAGTCTTGCCCCTTGCCCTCGCCGCCCAGAATGACCACGAGGCGGCGATCTGCCCCCAGCCCCGACAGCGCCGCCACCGTGGCGCCCACATTGGTGCCCTTGCTGTCGTCGAAATATTCCACGCCTGCCACCACACCAATGGGTTCCACACGGTGCGGCTCGCCGCGGTACTCGCGCAAGCCATACAGCATGGGGGACAAAGCGCAACCCGCCTCACAGGCCAGCGCCAGGGCTGCCAGGGCGTTGATGGCGTTGTGGCGCCCGCGAATGCGCAACGCATCGGCCGGCAGCAGGCGCTGGATGTGCAGCTCGGGCTCTTCGCTGCGGCCGCGCTTGCGGGTTTCGTCCGACTCCAGGGCACGCACCAGCCAGGCCATGCCGCTCACCATTTCGATGCCGAAGTCGCCCGGGCGCCGGGGCATGTCGCCGCCAAATGTGCTGTGCGCGCGCTGCTGAGGTTTTTGCAATTTCACGCGCACGGGCTCCGGCAGCATGGCCATCACCGCCGGTTCGTCGCGGTTGAGCACCATGACTGCGCACTGCCCGAAGATGCGTGCCTTTGCAGCGGCATAGGCCTGCATGTCGCCATGCCAGTCCAGGTGGTCCTGCGTGATGTTGAGCACCGTGGCGGCCGTGGACTCAAAGTCCACCACGCCGTCGAGCTGAAAACTCGACAGCTCCAGCACCCACACCTGGGGAAGCGTGCCCGCGTCGATATGGGACGCCAGCGTATCGAGCAACGTGGGGCCGATATTGCCGGCCACGGCCACGGTTTTGCCCGCGCGCTCGACCAGCTGGCCCGTGAGCGAGGTGACCGTGGTCTTGCCATTGGTGCCGGTGATTGCCAGCACCGCTGGCGCATACCCGTGCGCAGCGCGCAGTGCGGCAAGGGCCATGGAATACAAGCTTAATTCGCCTCCAGTGCTTATACCCATTGCGCTAGCAGCTACGAAAACAGGAGCAATTGAGTCAGGACTCAACCCTGGCGAGCGGTACACCGCGTGCAGGCCCTGCCCTTGCACCAGATGCGCACCAAAGGCGCCCGCCACGAAACGCACCTGTGGCAGCTCTTGCTGCAAGGCAGCCAGCTGGGGAGGCAACTGCCGCGTATCGGCCACGGTGACATGCGCGCCGCAGCGCACGCACCAGCGCGCCATGGCCAGGCCCGAAGCACCCAGCCCGAGGATGAGGATGTTCTGGTCTTGCAGCGGCGCCATGCCCTCGCCTGGGCGACCGGCCGGCTCGGCAGGGGCCTGAGCGGGGTCGGCCGCCGATTCGCCACCGTCTTGCGCAGCCATTGGCAACACGGCGGGCGTGGGCTCTGGCGCAGCCACTTCGGCAAAGATCTGCGCCACAAAATCGGCCGCAGCCTTGGCGGCAGAAATGGCCGGGGCCTTGTCCAGGCTCCAGGTGCTGCCACTGCGGCCCGCACTTGCTGCGACGCCCGGGGCCTCGTCTGTGACCGCACGCAACTCGCCTGCGCCTGCGGCTGGCGCAAGCGGGGAGCTGGGCGCACCCGCCTCTGCCTCCAAAGGCGTGGCCACGGGGTGGGCAGGAAGAATGGGGTCGTTGTCGCTCATCGCAGTTTCAGGGTAGACAGGCCTACCAGGCACAGCAGCATGGTGATGATCCAGAAGCGCACGATCACCTGCGTTTCCTTCCATCCGCTCTTTTCAAAGTGGTGGTGCAGGGGTGCCATCTTCAGCAGGCGGCGGCCTTCGCCATAACGCTTTTTGGTGTACTTGAACCAGGCCACCTGCAGCATCACCGACAGCGCCTCGACCACGAAAATGCCGCCCATGATGGCCAGCACGATCTCCTGGCGCACGATGACGGCGATGGTGCCCAGCGCAGCGCCCAGAGCCAGCGCACCCACATCGCCCATGAACACCTGCGCCGGATGGGCGTTGAACCAGAGAAATGCCAGGCCTGCGCCCGCCATGGCAGCGCAAAAGATCAAGAGCTCGCCGGAGCCGGGGATGTGCGGAAAGATCAGGTATTTCGAATACACCGAGCTGCCGGTGACATAGGCAAACACACCCAGGGCCGAGCCCACCATCACCACCGGCATGATGGCCAGGCCGTCCAGACCGTCGGTCAGGTTGACGGCATTGCTGGAGCCCACGATGACAAGGTAGGTGAGGATCACAAAACCCAGCACACCCAGCGGGTAGCTGATCTCTTTGAAGAACGGCAACTGCAACCCCGCCTTGGGCGGCAGGTCGAGCGAGAAACCCGACTGCACCCAGCCCACGAACAGCTCCCACACTTTGGCGTTGGAGCTCTCGGAAATGCTGAACACCAGGTACAGCGCTGCAATCAGGCCGATGACCGACTGCCAGAAATACTTCTCGCGCGAGCGCATGCCCTCGGGGTCCTTGTTGACCACCTTGCGCCAGTCGTCCACCCAGCCAATGGCACCAAAACCCAGCGTGACCAGCAGCACGATCCAGACAAAGCGGTTGGACAGGTCAAACCACAGCAGCGTGGATATAGCAATCGACAGCAAGATGAGCACGCCGCCCATGGTGGGCGTGCCGCTCTTGGACAGGTGCGACTGCATCGCATAGCCGCGAATCGGCTGGCCGATCTTGAGCGAGGTGAGCACGCGGATCACCTTGGGGCCCGCCACCAAGCCAATGAGCAGCGCCGTCATGGCGGCCATCACGGCGCGGAAGGTGAGGTACTGGAACACCCGAAAAAAGCCGAACTCGGGCGACAGGCCCTGCAGCCATTGCGACAGCATCAGCAGCATGCGGCACCTCCTTGCACGGTACGGCGGGCGTCAATGGCTTGCATCATGCGGTGCCTCCGAATGGACGATTTCTTGTTGTTCTGCGTTGGCGGCAATCGCCTCCACCACCTGTTCCATCTTCATGAACCGCGATCCCTTCACCAGCACGCTGCCCACCTGGGGCAATGCCTCGAGCACCGCCGCTTGCAGCGATGCCATGTTGTCAAAATGCCTTGCGGCGCCGAACGCCTGGGCGGCGTTGGCCGACTGCACGCCCAGCGCATACAGGTGCGCAATGCCCGCCGCGCGCGCATGGGCGCCAGCCTCAGCGTGAAACTGCGGGCCCTGGTCACCCACCTCGCCCATGTCGCCCATCACCAGCAGCCGCGGTGCGGGCAGTGCGGCCAGCACATCGATGGCGGCGCGCATGGAGTCGGGGTTGGCGTTGTAGGTGTCATCCACCACGGTGATGTCGCGCCCCGCATGCCGCACGCTGAGCGCGCGCGAGCGCCCCTTGACGGGGCTGAATGCAGTTAGGCCGCGCGCAATGGCATCCAGCGAAACGCCGGCCGCCACGGCGCAGGCGGCAGCGGCCAGCGCATTGGTGACGTTGTGCAGTCCCGCAATCTGCAGGGTGCACGACAGCGCCCCGACGGGTGTGGTCATCTCGACCTGCCATTTGCCTTGCTCCCAGCTGGCGCGCCCACACTGCACATCGCCCCCCGCGCCAAAGGTGATGCACCGGCGCGGCGCAGCAAGGCGCGCCCACAGGCCGGTGTAGGCATCACCTGCAGGGAACACCGCCACGCCATCGGCAGGCAGCGCCGCCAGCACCGAGCCGTTTTCTTCTGCCACGGCCTGCACCGTGTGCATGAATTCGAGGTGTTCGCGTTGTGCGTTGTTGACCAGCGCCACCGTGGGCTGCGCGATGGCGGCCAGGGTGGCAATTTCGCCGGGATGGTTCATGCCCATCTCGATCACCGCGGCGGCATGCTCTGCCCTCAGGCGCAGCAGCGTCAGGGGCACGCCGATGTCATTGTTGAAGTTGCCCTGTGTGGCAAAGGCCGCGTCACCCTTCCAGGCGCGCAGGATCGACGCCACCATCTGCGTCACCGTCGTCTTTCCGTTGCTGCCTGTGATGCCAATCAGGGGCAGGCTGAACTGGGCACGCCACGCGGTGGCCAGCGCGCCCAGCGCAGCCAGGCTGTCGGGCACCTCGATGCCGGGCAGCCCGGCAGCTTCGAGCCCGCCATGGGCCACGGCGGCCACGGCACCCGCATCGCGGGCGTCGGCCAGGAAGGCATTGGCATCAAAGCGCTCGCCTTTGAGCGCCACAAACAGGTCGCCCGGCTGCAAAGTGCGGGTGTCCGTGTGCACGCGTGCCACCGGTGTTGCCCCATCGCCCACCAGGCGCGCCTGGGGAATGCTTTGGCGAATCCAGTCGAGCGCTTGCTGCAGGTTCATCATGCCCATGTGCTGGCTCCCCGGGCGGTCAAGGCTGCCTGCGCCTGCGCCATGTCGTCGAACGGCCGGCGCACACCGGCCGTTTCCTGGTAATCCTCGTGGCCCTTGCCGGCAATCAGCACCACATCGGCCGCATCGGCTTCGCCAATCGCCAATGCAATGGCGGCAGCGCGATCAGGCTGTGCCCGCACGGTTTCGCCCGCGATCGTGCCTTGCAAAATCTGGTGCAGGATGGCCACGGGCTCTTCGCTGCGCGGGTTGTCGCTGGTCACCACCACCCAGTCGGCATGCTGCTGTGCCACCGCACCCATCAGCGGGCGCTTGCTGGCATCGCGGTCGCCGCCGCAACCGAATACACACCACAGCTGCCCCCCGCGCTCCACGGCCAGCGGGCGCAGTGCCTGCAGGGCCTTGTCCAGGGCGTCGGGGGTGTGGGCATAGTCCACCGCCACCAGCGGCTGCCCCGGCGCCACCAGCCGCTGCATGCGGCCCGGCACGGGTTGCAGGCCCGCGCAGGCCTGCACGGCATCCAACAGCGGCACACCCTGGCTGCGCAGCGTGGCCAGCACGCCCAGCAGGTTCAGCACGTTGTAGTGGCCAATCACGCAGGTTTGCAATGTCCGCTGCTCTGCGCCTTCCACCACGGTGAAGCGCAGCCCCTGGTCGCCCAGGGCAATGTCCCGCGCCGCCAACCGCGCCGGTCCGTGGGCCGAGATGCTCCACAGATCCAGCGCGCGCCCCGACAGTTCGGAATGCAGCTGCACTCCGGCCGGATCGTCCACGTTGATGACGGCCGCCTGCAGACCCGGCCAGTCAAACAAGGCCCGCTTGGCCAGCCAGTAGTCGGCCATGCTGCCGTGGTAGTCGAGATGGTCCTGGGTGAAATTGGTGAAGATGGCCGTGCGAATTAGCGTGCCATCCAGGCGCGCTTCGGCCAGCCCGATGGAAGACGCCTCGATGGCGCACGCGCCCAACCCCTGATCGACATACTGGCGAAACGCGCGCTGCAGGCGCACCGGGTCGGGGGTAGTCATACCCGTGGATTCAAGGGCTGGCGCAACACCCATACCCAAAGTACCCACCAACGCACAGCCAGCAAGCGCAGGTAGCTCTCTATTTGATAGTGCATTCAGGGCGCCCGCCAGCCACCACGCGGTGCTGGTCTTGCCGTTGGTTCCCGTCACTGCCAGCACGGCGAGTTGACTGGTGGGGTGATCAAACCACTGTGCGGCAATGGGCCCGGTGGCGCCCTTGAGGCCATGCAATGCGGCCATGTGGTCGCCCGTGAACCCGAACGCCTCCACACCCGACTGCTCCACCAGACAGGCTGTGGCGCCCCGCACCATGGCATCGGCCACATGGGCACGCCCATCGGTGGCGGCGCCCGGCCAGGCAATGAATCCGTCACCCGGGCGAATCAGACGGCTGTCGGTCTGCAAGGTGCCGGTGACGCGCTCACGCAGCCATTGCACGGCGTCATGGGCAGTGGTCAATGTATGCATCACAGCGACTCCTCCACCCCGTCGGTCATGATCTGCGGCTTGACGGCCACGTCCGGCTGCACGCCCATCATGCGCAAGGTCTGCTGCACCACCTCGCTGAACACCGGCGCCGCCACCAGGCCGCCATACACCTGGCCGTTGCTGGGCTCGTCGATCATCACGGCCACGATGATGCGCGGCTTGTCGATGGGTGCCATGCCGGTAAACCAGGCGCGGTATTTGCCGGCGGCGTAGCTTTTGCCCACCTGCTTGCGGGCAGTGCCAGACTTTCCGCCCACCGAGTAGCCCACGGTCTGTGCCTTTTGCCCCGTGCCGCCGGGCCCAGCGGCCATCTGCAGCATCTTGCGCACCTGGTCGGCCGTGCGCTCGGAAAACACGGGCACGCCGATGGCGGGCTCGGTACTTTTGAGCATGGTGGCAGGAATGACGCGCCCACCGTTGGCGAATACGGTGTACGACCGCGCCATCTGGAACAGGCTGGCCGACAGTCCGTAGCCATAGGACATGGTGGCCTGTTCGATCGGGCGCCAGGTCTTGTAGGGCCGCAGACGGCCACTCACCACGCCAGGAAAAGCGAGTTGTGGCTTCTGGCCGAATCCGGCGGCAGAGAAGGTCTCCCACATCTCGCGTGCGGGTATCTGCATGGCGATCTTGGTGGTGCCCACGTTGCTGGACTTCTGGATGACGCCCTCGACGGTGAGCGCACCGTAGTTGTGCGTATCCGAAATGGTGGAGCCGGTGATGGTGAGCCGGCCCGGCGTGGTGTCGATGACGGTGTCTGGCCGCATGCGGCCCGATTCCAGCGCCAGACCGATGGTGAACGGTTTCATGGTGGAGCCGGGCTCGAACACATCGGTCAGCGCACGGTTGCGCAATTGCTCGCCGGTGAGGTTCTGGCGCTTGTCGGGCACATAGCTGGGATAGTTGGCCAGCGCCAGCAACTCGCCGGTGTGCGCATCAAGCACCACCACGCTACCGGCCTTGGCCTTGTGCGCCGCCACCTGATCGCGCAGCTTTTGATAGGCAAAGAACTGCACCTTGCTGTCGATGGACAGCTGCATGTCGCGGCCATCCACCGGCGGCACGGTCTCGCCCACGCCTTCGACCACGCGGCCCAGGCGGTCCTTGATCACGCGGCGCGAGCCGGCGCGCCCGGCCAGCTCGCCGTTGAAGGCCAGTTCCATGCCCTCCTGGCCCTTGTCTTCCACATTGGTGAAGCCCACCACATGCGCGGCCGATTCACCCTCGGGGTACTGGCGCTTGTATTCCTTGCGCTGGTAGATGCCCTTGATGTCCAGCGCCGCAATCTGCTGGCCCACGTCCCAATCGAGCTGACGCTTGACCCAGACAAAGGACTTGTCCTCGTCCGCCAGCCTGGCGTTCAGCTCGGCCTGGGATATGCCAAGCAGACGGGCCAACTGCTTGAGCTTGGCACGCACCTCGGGCTTGTCCTGCTCCACATCTTCGGGAATGGCCCAGATGCTGGCCGCCGGCACACTGGAGGCCAGAATGAGCCCATTGCGATCGAGAATCTTGCCCCGATTGGCGGGCAGTTCGAGCGTGCGCGCAAAGCGCACCTCACCCTGCCGCTGAAAAAATGCGTTGCCAAACACCTGCACATAGGCCGCACGCGCTGCCAACCCGGCAAAGCCCAGCGCAATCATGGCAACAATGAACTTGCTGCGCCACACGGGCGTCTTGCTGGCCAGCAGGGGGCTGGAGGTGTAGAGCACGCTGCGGCTCATGGCTGCGACTCCGGCGCGGACGTGACGGCGCCCGCAGGATCAGCGACATACTGGGTGATGGCGGGGGTAGCGGTGCGCATGTGCAACTGGGCCCGTGCCAGCTTTTCCACCCGCAGCGGCGTGGCCTGCGCGCGCTTTTCAACCTGCAGCCGCTGGTGCTCGGTCTCCAGGCGGCGCGACTCAGACACCGCGCGGTCCAGCTGGGTAAACAGCCGGCGCGATTCGTACTGCGTGTGCACCAGATACAGGGCACTGGCCATCACCGCCACCAGCAGGACGAGATTGAGCCGGGTCATGCGGCGACTCCCCGGCTTGCATTGGCGCCAGCGGCGTGCATTGTCAGGCCTCCGTGCGCTCTGCAACGCGCATGATGGCGCTGCGCGAACGGGGGTTGGCTGACACTTCGGCCGCGCTCGGCTTGATCCGGTCCAGCGCGACCAGCTTCATGACCTTGGGCGGAGCAAAAGGCATCCGGCGGTCGTAAACCTCCTTGGAATGCTGCGCAATAAACTGCTTGACGATGCGGTCTTCCAGCGAATGAAAGCTGATCACCACCAATCGCCCGCCAGGCTGCAGCACCGACAGGCTGGCTTCTAGGGCTTGCTGCAGCTCTTCAAGCTCAGCGTTGATGAAAATCCGCAAAGCCTGAAATGTGCGCGTTGCAGGGTTCTGGCCCGACTCGCGGGTCTTGACCGCGCCAGCCACGAGATCGGCCAGTTCGGCGGTGGTTGCAAGAGGCCCCCGTTCCTCGCGCCGAGCAACAATCGCCTTTGCAATGGGGCCAGCAAACCGTTCTTCACCGTAGTCACGTATCACCTCCGCAATCTGTTGAACCTCGGCAGTGGTCAGCCACTGGGCCACGCTTTCGCCCCGCGTGGTGTCCATGCGCATATCCAGCGGGCCATCAAAACGAAAACTGAAACCGCGCTCGGGGCTGTCGATCTGGGGTGAGCTCACCCCCAGGTCCATCAGCACCCCGGCCGCGCTGCCCGGCGGCAAATCCGCCAGATGGCGAAAACCTTCGTGCCGAATGGAAAAACGCGCATCGGTGATGCGCGTTGCCTCGTGGATGGCTTCCGGGTCCTTGTCGAACGCCACAAGGCGCCCCTGCGGCCCCAGCCGCAGCAAAATTCGCCGGGAGTGGCCGCCACGCCCAAAGGTGGCGTCCACCCAGGTGCCGGCAGGCTCGGGGCCCGCGCCGCCCAGCAGCGCGTCCACGGCTTCATCCAGCAGGACGGTGGTGTGTTGCAGATCAGGGGTCACCACGGGCCTTAAAAAGAAAAATCCTTGAACACATCGGGCATTTCGCCCTGCATGGCCTGCGCTTCCTGCGCGTCGTAAGTGGCCTTGTCCCACAGCTCGAAGTGGTTGCCCATGCCCAGCAAGATCGCATCCTTGGCGATACCGGCCGCCTGGCGCAACTCGGGCGACACCAGCACGCGGCCGGTGGCATCCATCTCGACATCCATGGCGTTGCCCAGAAAGATCCGCTTCCACCACTGGGCCGCCATGGGCAGCTGGCCAATGCGTTCGCGAAACTTCTCCCATTCGGGGCGGGGAAACACCATCAGGCAGCCATGGGGGTGCTTGGTGATCGTGAGTTGGCCGGCCGCAGTCGCGCTCAGGACGTCACGGTGCCGGGTCGGCACAGACAGCCGACCCTTCGCATCGAGACTCAGCGACGAGGCACCTTGAAACACTTAACGATTCCCCTACTCGGTTGATACCCCGGAATCCGAAAAACGGAGTCCAAGGGCACTTTTCACCACTTAATTGCACTTTTTTGCACTGTAGCAGGAAAAGCACTCATGACAAGAGGGCTTGCAACAAACTTTTGCAATGAAATCAAGGACTTAGGAGCGTTTTTAGAAGAAGGAAAACAGTAAAACCTGTTATCCAATAAGCACTTACAAGTGCCTACTCAAGTGATACCTGAAGGCAAAACATGCCTCTGCGCGAATGGGCAATCCGATGCAGCACGGGGGCGCGAAGCCGCAGACAGCGCTGCGGGGCGCCAAGGCAGCGCAGCGCAGAGGCCGGAACCGCCCAGGCTGCGAATCTGCGTCAGAGGATGTAGCGCGACAGGTCTTCGTCCTGACTCAGGGTTTGCAGCCGCGTGTCGACATAGGCCGCGTCCACGGTGATCGTCTGGCCAGAAAGGCGCGCCGCATCGAAGCTGACATCGTCCAGCAGCCGCTCCATCACGGTGGACAAGCGGCGTGCACCGATGTTTTCCGTGCGCTCGTTCACATCAAAGGCAATGTGCGCAAGGCGGGTGATGCCTTCAGGCAGGAAGTCGAGCGCAACCCCTTCAGTGGCCAGCAGCGCCTGGTATTGCTTGACGAGCGAGGCGTGTGTCTGCGTGAGGATGGCTTCAAAATCCTGCACCGACAAGGATTCGAGCTCCACCCGGATCGGAAAGCGCCCCTGCAGTTCGGGAATCAGGTCGCTGGGCTTGGACAGGTGGAACGCGCCGGAAGCGATGAACAGGATGTGGTCCGTCTTGACCATGCCGTATTTGGTGGACACCGTGGTGCCCTCCACCAGAGGCAGCAGGTCGCGCTGCACGCCCTGGCGGGACACATCGGCGCCACTGGTCTCCTGGCGCGCCGCCACCTTGTCGATCTCGTCGATGAACACGATGCCGTTCTGCTCGGCATTGGCGATGGCGCGGGCCCGGATCTCTTCTTCGTTCACCAGCTTGCCGGCCTCCTCCTCGGTGAGCAGCTTCAGGGCCTCGGCAATCTTGAGCTTGCGGGTGTGGCGCTTGCCCTGCCCCATCTGGCTGAACATGCCGCGCAACTGCTCGGTCATTTCCTCCATGCCCGCCGGGCCCATGAGTTCCACCTGGGGGCGGCTCTCGGCCAGGTCGATCTCGATGTCCTTGTCGTCCAGGCCGCCTTCGCGCAGCTTCTTGCGAAACACCTGGCGCGCCGTGCTGTCCGCGGCCGGCTCGGCGCCCGCGGCGGCACGGGCCGGCGGGATCAGCACGTCCAGAATGCGCTCTTCGGCCGCATCTTCGGCGCGGGTGCGAACCTTCTTCATTTCAGATTCGCGCGTCTGCTTGACAGCCATTTCGGCCAGGTCGCGGATGATGGCATCCACATCCTTGCCGACATAGCCCACTTCGGTGAACTTGGTGGCCTCCACCTTGATGAAAGGCGCATCGGCCAGGCGCGCCAGGCGCCGGGCGATCTCGGTCTTACCCACGCCGGTGGGCCCGATCATGAGGATGTTCTTGGGCGTGATTTCCTGGCGCAGGCTGCCTTCGACCTGCTGGCGGCGCCAGCGGTTGCGCAGCGCAATGGCCACGGCGCGCTTGGCGCTGGCCTGGCCGACGATGTGGTTGTCGAGTTCGGAAACGATTTCCTGGGGGGTCATGGACGACATGGCAGAAATTCCAGTCAAATATGGCTCTAGTGCTTACCTATAAAGCGTTAGTAGCTATCAAAAACATATCAAAATAATCAACAAACCTTCCACCCAGTCGGCCTACAGCGTCTCGATGGTGTGGTTCATGTTGGTGTAAATGCACAGCTCGCCGGCGATTTCCAGCGAGCGCTTGACGATGTCCTGGGCAGACAGATCGGTGTGGTTGAGCAGCGCCTTGGCGGCCGAATGCGCGTAGGCGCCGCCCGAGCCGATGGACACGATGCCCTGCTCCGGCTCCAGCACATCGCCATTGCCGGTGATGATCAGCGAGGCGCTGGCGTCGGCAACGGCCAGCATGGCTTCGAGGCGGCGCAGCACGCGGTCGGTGCGCCAGTCCTTGGTGAGCTCGATGGCGGCACGGGTGAGATGGCCCTGGTGCTTTTCGAGTTTGGCCTCGAAACGCTCGAACAGCGTGAAGGCATCGGCCGTGGCACCGGCGAAGCCCGCCAGCACCTTGCCGTGGTAGAGCTTGCGCACCTTGCGCGCCGTGCCCTTGACGACGATGTTGCCCAGGGTGACCTGGCCATCGCCGCCAATGGCGACCTGCAGGCCCTGGGGTGTTTGGCGGCGCACGCTCAGGATGGTGGTGCCGTGGAAAACAGGAGTTTGGCTAGATTGTTCCATAGCCGCGTCAGGTGAGGGCGGGGTTGCCATTTGCAAGCCGCCAGCCTCATGCCCACCCATCACCGCTTCAGTTCTTGCGCGGAACGACCCAGGCGTGCTCGCTGACACCGATCACATTGAAGAAGATCGCCACCAGGCGGTGCAGATTGTGGAACTGCACCACATGGCCGCGGGACTGCTGCTCGGCCGCCCAGTTGAGCACCGAGCCGGCGGCGCCAAAATCAATGCGGATAAGCCGGTCGCAGGCAATGGTCAGGGGCTCACCGGGGCGCAGCAGCGCCTCAAATGGTTCCAGCAGGGGCGTGGCATCGCCATCAATGTGACCGCTCAGCGCCGCCGTCCGGGCCGCCTCGGGCGCGGTCTGCACCGCAGAGTCGGCCGCCTCGGGGGCCAGCAGATCCTGCCCGTCGGCCTGCGCACCGGGCACCGGTGCGTTTTCGCTGTCGGAATAGCCGCAACGCGGCGCGGTCCACGAGGGCGGCGAGACTTCAAAGGTTACGCAGTAATCCAGCGCAACCAGCTCGAATTCGTCAGGGCTGGCCATGAGCCGCATGGCCGCCATGCGCAGGCGCCACCACTCAGGGCTGTTGGAGCGGTCGCCCGACTGGGTCTTGCTCTCCAGCAGGGCCTTGAGCGCAGACACGCCGGAAAACACAAACTGCCCACTGCGATTGGCCCACTGGATGAACTGATCGGCCAGCAGCGGCACGGCCGCCTCGTCAATGGCGGTCAGGCGGCCCCAGGCCAAAGTCCAGGGCGGGGTGGCACGGGCCAACGCGGCCTGCAACGCGGCCACCGATGACACGGCCACGGTCGAAGGTGCAGCCCAGCTGAAATCACGCCGTGCAACCGCAGGCGCCACGACGGGTGCAGCCGCAGAGGCCAGCCCCAGCTGCTCGGGCATCGAAAACCACAGGGGTGCCGACCGGCTGAAACGCGCGGCGAAGTCGATCGCCAGGGTGTCAAAACGGTCCTGCTGGCCGGTTGCGCGGTACAGGTCAAACAGCGTCATCCAGATTTCCAGCTGCTGCAGCGGGTCATCCTGTTGGTGCTGGGCAAGCACATCCCGCAGGCCAGACTCGGCGCCGGCATGGTCGCCATTGGCAAACCGGATGGCGGCTTCTTCCAGATCGGGTTCGTGCACAAATTCCTCCGGTTCGACTGCGGGTTCAGGTTCGGCTGCGGCAGGGCTGAAAGACGCTGCGGGTGCGCCAGCGCGCATGGGGGCATCTTTGCCGCCAAACCCCGCAATGGCCATGCTGTCGTCCGCAAACAACGGCGCCACCGAGGGCCTGACCTCCAGCGGAGCCTGCAAAGTGCCCGGCCGGGTGAGCGCATAGGCGCGCGCGGCGGCCTCCTCTTGGCCCTGGGGCTGCATGTCGGCAGGCTGGGTGGGGGCATCTGCCGTGTGCTTGCCCTTCCACCACTGCTGGGACATCTGCGCTTCGATCTCGTCGATCTTCTTGAGCGTGACGGCGCGCCCGTCGGGTGACGCCATGCTGCTCTGAAAGAACGACGGGCGACCCGCGGGGTCTTCCGCGCGATCGCCCTGCAGCACCTCGCGCTGGCGCAGCTTGCGCAGTTGATCAAACTCGCGGCGGCGCACGAAGTCGTTGCGCCGCTTGCGCTCGATCATCTCCTTGAGCATCTGCTTGCTGTATTGGCTTTCCCGGTCGGCCTGGATCGAGTCGAGCTCCGTCCAGTTAACCGTGGGGTTGCGCACAAACCGCACCACCTTGGACAGCAGGCCGCCGGGTGTGGTTTCTTCCTTGCTCATAGGCAGTCAGAACGGGTGCGCATGGAAATATGAAGCCGCTCGGCCTTCAGTCTCCAAACATTTTCTGTTTGAGTTCACGGCGTTGCTGCGCTTCCAGCGACAGCGTGGCGGTGGGGCGGGCAATCAGGCGACCCACCCCGATGGGTTCGCCGGTTTCATCGCAATAACCATAGTCACCCGAGTCGATGCGAGCAATGGACTGCTCGATCTTCTTGAGCAGCTTGCGTTCGCGGTCGCGGGTGCGCAACTCGAGCGCGTGCTCTTCTTCAATGGTGGCGCGGTCGGCGGGATCGGGCACCACCACGGTGTCTTCGCGCAGGTGCTCGGTGGTTTCACCGGCACTGTTGTGGATTTCCTGCTTGAGTTGAACGAGCTTGAGGCGGAAAAACGCCATCTGCTTGTCGTTCATGTACTCGCTGTCGGGCATCGCGATCACTTCGGCGTCGGTCAGCTCTTCGGCCGTTTTGGCCTTCCAGTTGTTCGCCAGCTTGGGGTCTTTTTTGGCAGCCGTGTAGGTGGGGTGCACTTGCGCGGTCGTGGGCATGGTGTGTTGATAACTGGCTTTGGCAGCGGTCGAAGCCACTGCCTGGGCCATGGATGGTACGGTCAATTGGGCCAGCCGGGATGAAGGCCGGGTGCTGCGCACGGGTACTTGGCTGCCGGCCCGCAAAACCTGTGCGGGCTCCTCTGCCACTGCCGGGCTGGCGGCTTTGGGGGCGACCTTGGCAGCAGCCTTTGCAGCAGTCTTGGTTGCCGCTGGGGCGGCAGCACTGTGTGCCGCGGATGGGGCCGCTTTTGCGGCCGCCTTGGGTTTGCTGGTTTCGGCTTTCACTGACGGGACTCCTCGCGTAACGGGCTGGCCCGGGCTGCGCAGGCAGCCAAGGGCGGGTGGCAAGCCTTCCGGGGTTTTACCGGGGCGCGATTGTATCGACCTGGGCGGACGCAAACGAAAACGTTGCAGATACAACACATAAGGATGTGGGGCAATCCCCGCCTCCCCCGTCAAAACCGGTCAAACAAGGCTCTGCTCCAGCCCCTGCAGGAAGATGTCCTTGGGCAAATCAATGCCGATAAAGACCATTTTGCTGGTGCGCGCCTCTCCTTCAGCCCATTGCGGCCCCAGGTCGCTGCCCATGAGCTGGTGCACGCCCTGAAAGATCACCTTGCGGTCGGTGCCCTTCATGTTCAGCACGCCCTTGTAACGCAGCATGCGCGGGCCATAGATGTTGACGATGGCGCCCAGAAAATCCTCCAGTTTGGCCGGATCGAACGGGCGGTCCGACCGGTAGACAAAGCTTTTCACATCATCGTCGTGATGGTGGTGGTGCCCATGGCCTTCATGGCCGTGCTGGTGCGATAGATGGTTGCACTGCTCGCCATGCGCATGGTCGTGGTGGTCATGGTCGTGATCATGGTGATCGTGCGCCGCCTCTTCCTCCTTGAGGAAATCCGGGTCGATGTCGAGCTTGGCATTGAGGTTGAAGCCCCGCAGGTCCAGCACCTCCTTGAGCGGCACCTCGCCAAAGTGCACGGCCTTGATGGGCGCGCGCGGGTTCATGTGCTTCAAGCGATGGATCAGCGCATCGGTTTCCTCGGCGCTCACCAGGTCGGTCTTGGACAGGAATATCTGGTCGGCAAAACCCACCTGGCGGCGCGCTTCCTGGCGGTCATTGAGCTGCTGGGCAGCGTGCTTGGCATCGACCAGGGTGATGATGGAGTCGATCAGGTAGGTCTCGGCGATCTCTTCGTCCATGAAGAAAGTCTGCGCCACGGGGCCGGGGTCGGCCAGGCCGGTGGTCTCGATCACGATGCGCTCGAAGTCCAGCAGGCCCTTGCGGCGCTTGGCGGCCAGCAACTGCAGCGTTTCGCGCAGATCCTCGCGGATGGTGCAGCAAATGCAGCCATTGCTCATCTGCACGATCTGCTCCTTGGAGTCGGTCACCAGGATGTCGTTGTCGATGTTCTCTTCGCCAAATTCGTTCTCGATGACGGCGATTTTCTGGCCATGGGCTTCGCTCAGCAGGCGCTTGAGCAGCGTGGTCTTTCCGGAACCCAGAAAGCCGGTGAGGATGGTGACAGGAATGAGGGACATGGGGAGCCTTGGGAGAAGCAACGGGCCGTGCAACCCGCTGCCAAATGGTGCGCCGCTGGCAAGCCAGGCCGCAAAAAGGGATGAGTTTAGCGGGGGAGCAAAGCCCGTGCCGGACACCGCCAAACCAGGCCGCCTGCTGCGGGAACATGCGCCATTTCGCCCTATTTCGTTGGCGCCTTGTCCACCGCGCGCAGCATGCGCAGGCCATTGAACACCACGATCAGGCTGGCCCCCATGTCGGCAAACACGGCCATCCACATTGAGGCGCCGTTGAACAGCGCCAGCCCCAGAAAAACCAGCTTGATGCCCAGCGCCAGGGCAATGTTCTGCCAGAGCACAGCGCGCGCCTGACGCGACAGCCGGATGAGCTCAGGAATGCGCCGCAGGTCGTCGTTCATGATGACCACATCGGCAGCCTCCATGGCCGTGTCGGTGCCCGCCGCCCCCATCGCGATGCCGATGTCGGCCCGGGCCAGCGCGGGGGCATCGTTGATGCCGTCCCCCACCATCGCCGTCAGACCATGGCGCGCCTGCAGGGCTTCGATGGCTGCCAGCTTGTCTTGCGGCAAAAGGTTGCCCTGCACCTCATCAATGCCCGCCTGAGTGGCGATGGTGCGGGCCGTCACGGTGTTGTCGCCCGTCAGCATCACCGACGCCACGCCCATCGCATGCAGCGTGGCCAGCGCCTCGCGCGAACTGTCCTTGATGGTATCGGCCACGGCAAAAATGGCCAGTACGGCGATATCCGTCGCCAGCAGCGTCACCGTACGGCCCTGCGCCTCGTGGGCTGCCAGCCGGGCCTCGATACCGGCGTTGCACAGGCCACGCTCCTCGATCAGGCGGTGGTTGCCCAGCACCAGCGCCTGCCCGGCGATGCGGGCCTGCACGCCGCGCCCCGGCAAGGCCGTGAAGCCCTCCAGCGCGCCACCGGGGGGCGCCGCCTGCGCCACAGCCAACCCCTGTGCGATGGCCCCCGACACCGGGTGGTCGGAATGCCCCGCCAGATCGGCGGCCCAGCGCAGCACCTGCGCCTCTGGCACCGGGGTGAGCCCCTCCTGCGGCAGCACCTCGGTCGCCACCAGGCAGGGCCGACCTTCGGTGATGGTGCCGGTTTTGTCGAACGCAACGGTCTTGAGCTGGTGTGCGGTTTCCAGATAGACCCCGCCCTTGATGAGAATGCCGCGCCGCGCGGCTGCGGCCAAGCCGCTCACCACCGTGACAGGCGTGGCGATGACCAGTGCGCACGGGCAGGCAATCACGAGCAGGACCAGGGCCTTGTAAAGCGCCTGCAGCCACGTCACGTCTGTCAGCCAGGGCATGAGCACTGCCACCGCCACCGCCAGCCCGAACACCACCGGCGTGTAGATGGCGGCGAATTGGTCCACCAACTGCTGAGTGGGCGCGCGGCTGGCCTGCGCCTGTTCCACCGCGTGGATGATGCGGGCCAGCGTGGTGTTGCTGGCCGTGGCAGTCACCCGCATTTCCAGGGTGCCGGTGTCATTGATGGTGCCGGCAAACAAGGTGTCGCCCGCTGCCTTGTCTACAGGCATGCTCTCGCCCGTGACCGACGCCTGGTTCACGGCACTCGCGCCCGAGATGACCACGCCATCAAGCGGCACGCGCGCACCGGGCCGGATGCGCACCACCGCGCCCAGCCGCACTGCGGCTGCGGCAACCGGCTGCCAGGCGCCGCCAGGCTGGCGCAGTTCGGCCGTATCGGGCGCCAGGTCAAGCAGGCTCTTGATGGCGTTGCGCGCCCGGTCCACCGAGCGGGCCTCGATGAGCTCGGCAAGGGCATACAGTGCCATCACCATAGCCGCTTCGGGCCACTGGCCGATCACAAAGGCGCCGGTCACGGCCACGGTCATCAGCGCATTGATATTGAGCCGCCCGCGCCCCAACGCGGCAAGGCCTTTGCGGTAGGTGGAAAAACCGGCCAGCCAGATGGCGGCGGCAGCCAGCGCCATGCCCACCCCCTGGAACACCCGCGTGTCTGGCGCCAGAAAGGCCAGCAGCTCGGCGGCCACGGCCAGCCCCAGCGCCAGCCCCAGGCGGCCCAGGCCTTCGGCGCCTGGCAGTTGCCCTTGCGCGGCAAGGCCCTCGCCCGCGCCCTCTTGCGCCAGGGGCTGTGGGTCAAACCCCGCCTGCCGGATGGCCGCCAGGATCTGCGGCAAATCCGACGGCGCTGCATCAATGGCCACCGTGCGGGCGGCCAGCTGAAAGCGCAGGCCACGCAGGCCAGACACGCTCGCCAGCGCGTGGCGGATCTCGCTTTCCTCGGCCGCACAGTCCATGGTGGCGATGCGAAAAACCGCCCCGTGGGTGCCGCCAGGCATGCGGACTGCCGCGCCCTGCGCAGGGGCGTTGTCAATGAACGCATCAGAGGAACAATGGCTGCAGGCATCGGCAGCGGAGGAAGGGGCGTGCGGGTTCGCGCTCATGGCTTCTTTCATGACTTGCCTCCATTGGAAACCCTGATGCCACTACAGAGTCAAGTCCCTACAATGAACCATGCCATCCCTGCACGCACCCGCACTGGCCTGGAGGGTCAACCCATGAAAATCGGCGCACTGGCCACCCTCACCCACACCCCCGTCGAAACCATCCGGTACTACGAACGCGAGGGTTTGCTGCCCGAGGCCGCCCGTACCGGCGGCAACTACCGCATCTACGACGAGGCCCAGGCCGCACGCCTGTCGTTCATACGGCATTGCCGGGGCCTGGACATGACGCTGGACGAGATTCGCACCCTGCTGCGCTTCAAGGATGCGCCCACCCGCAATTGCGGCGATGTCAACGCCCTGCTGGACGCGCACATCGGCCATGTGGCGGCGCGCATCCGTGAACTGCGCCAGCTCGAAAAACAGCTCAAGAACCTGCGCGAGCAGTGCCACGAGGCGCAGGACGCCGCCCACTGCGGCATCCTCAACGAGCTGACCGACATCGCCAGCCGGCCGGGCCGCCCGCACGCGGGCCATGTGCACGGCACGCATGCCCGCACGGCCGCGCACAAGGCCAGGCCAGCGCCGCAAAAACCGGGCGGCTAGCCAGCCCCCCGGTCAGCCTTTGCGCATCACCACCAGACCCTTGAGGTATTCGCCCTCGGGAAACTCCAGCGTCATCGGATGGTCGGACGCGCCGCCCAGGCGCTCCAGGATGTAGCCGTCCACCCCCGCATCGGCGCCCGCGGACGCCACGATCTTGTGAAACAGGTCGGCGCTGATACCGCCCGAGCACGAAAACGTGAACAACACACCGCCCGGTGTCAGCAGTTGCAGCGCAAGCCGGTTGATGTCCTTGTAGGCCCGCGCGGCGCGGTCGGCATGGGCTGCGGAGGGGGCAAACTTGGGCGGGTCGAGCACGATGGCGTCAAAGCGCTGCCCTTCCTTGAGAAACTGGCGCAGCGAGGCGTTCACATCGGCGTCGAGAAAGCTGGCACGGTTCACATCAAAGCCATTGAGTGCCACATGCGCCCGCGCACGCTCGAGTGCGGGTCCGGAGGAATCGATCGAGACCACCTGCCCGCCCGGCGCGCCGCCTGCCTTCTCGGCAGCAAGCATGCCGGCCAGCGCCGCCACGCTGAAGCCGCCGGTGTAGCAAAAGCAGTTGAGCACGCGCTGAAACCCCAGGCGCCGCGCGTAGTCGGCAAAACGCTTGCGGCTGTCGCGCTGGTCCAGATAGAAGCCGGTCTTGTGGCCTTCGGCGATGTTGAGAGTGAGCTGCCACTGGTGTTCGTGGATGGTCAGCTCCACCGGCGGCGCCTCGCCCCCGGCCACCGGCCCGCCGCGCAGCCAGCCGGTGGCGGGCTCCAGGCCTTCCAGGGCGCGCACGCTGGCGTCCGAGCGTTCGTACAGCCGGGTGAGGCCGGTTTCGCGCAGCAGCGCATCGGCAATCACCGCCTTCCAGCGCTCGGTGCCGGCACTGGTGAACTGGGCCACCAGCGTGTCGCCATAACGGTCCACGATCAGGCCGGGCAGTCCGTCGGACTCGCCATGCACCAGCCGCACGCCATCGCTTTGCACATCAAAACGGGCTCTGGCAATGATGGAACGTGCGCAAGCAGCGATGAAAAACGGCGCATCAATGCGCTGCGCTTCGTCAAAGCTCCACACCCGCGCACGGATGCGCGACGCGGGGCTGAACGCCGCCCAGGCCAGAAACTGCCCCTCGTGCGACTCCACTCGCACCGTCTCGCCGCTGTCGCCGCTGCCTTTGGCGATGGCGCTGTCAAAGATCCAGGGGTGGCGGCGCTGCAGCGAGCGCTCTTTGCCGGGTTTGAGTCGAATCGTTTTCATCAGCGGATTGTGCGCGCTCCGCCTTGCTTTGCCGCAGGCCTATCGCCCCAGCAACGGCCCTGGCCAGACGTCAACAGGCAAACAGCCTCATCACTGAACACCGCCATCGTCGGCACCAGGCCAGCGACCAACGATGCGCCCATGGTTTGGAACTTTTTCCAGGCCAGAAGCAAACCCCACCCTTACACGGACGTCACGATTCAGTCATATACAAGTCGTAGCATTTGTCTACACCTTTCACGGCACCTCCCACATGTCTGAGACTTCCGCGTATCTGAGCGACTTCCGACCCCGCTTCCGCCAGCCCAGCGCTGCAGACTTGTGCACACCGGCTCCCTGCATGACGACCGAGTCCACCAACGAAAAGGTGCTGGAGACGTTCACGCAGCACCGCGAGCTGGTCAGCCTGCCGGTGGTAGAGGGCCAACAACCCATCGGTCTGATCAATCGCGACATCTTCCTCTCGCAGATCAGCAAGCCATTTCGCCTGGAACTTTACGGCCGCAAGAGCTGCATCGCTTTCATGGACAAAGAGCCACTGGTCGTTGATGCATCCATGGACATCGAGACGCTGACCTTCAAGGCCGTCGAGTTCGGCGAAAAAGCCTTGTCCGACGGCTTCATCATTACCCGCAACAACGAATTTGCCGGCGTGGGCAACGGCCTGCAGCTCATGCGCGCAGTGGCCGACATTCAGGCCGCGCGCAATCGCCAGATCATGCACAGCATCGAATACGCCAGCGTGATTCAACAGTCTGCCCTGCGCAGCTCGCGCGAAATTCTCTCGCTTGCCTGCCCCGAGGCCGATCTGGTCTGGGAGCCTCGCGATGTCGTCGGCGGTGATTTCTACCAGTTCAGCGTGGATGACGGCGGCTGGTTTGCCACCGTGGCAGATTGCACAGGGCACGGTGTTCCGGGCGCCTTCATGACCCTGATCGCCTCCAGCAGCCTGAGCCAGGCGATCAAGGAAAAAGGGGCGCGCGATCCCGCCGCGTTGCTCGCCATCGTCAACCGCAGCATCAAGCAGATGCTGGGCCAGGTCGGTGGCCAGGACGGCACACCAGGCTCCGACGATGGCATGGATGCCGCATGCTTTTGGTACGAGCCCGGCACCCGCCAGATGGTTTTTGCCGGAGCCCGCCTTTCGCTGTTCGTGCTGCGCCCCGGCGTCGATCAGGTGGACGTGGTCGAAGGCCAGCGCAAGGGCGTGGGCTATGTGGACAGCGAACTCGATTACGCCTGGCGCAACGTGGCGGTGGACCTGCCTGCGGGCAGCCTGGTGTTCGCCACCACCGACGGGCTGGTGGACCAGGTGGGCGGCCCGCGCGCCATCGCCTTTGGCAAGCGCCGCCTGTGTGAGCTGTTGCGGGGCCTGGCAAGCAGCACCCCTGCCCAGCTCAATCGCGATGTACTCGCCGCGCTGCAGCAGTGGCAGGGCGAGCACCACCGCCGCGACGACGTGACGTTTTTCTGTTTCCGTACCTGAAGAGACTTCGAATGATCCGCTCTGCCGTTGCCAAGGAATATGGCACCTTCTTCCATCTGGCGCGAGAGCACCAGGTCATTTTTTACTACGTGGGCTACTTCTCGCAAAACATCGTCGCCGCCATGGCAGAGGCGGTGAAATTGCAACTCGAAAGTGCGGGCGTGGCGGGCCCGACGCGACGCAAGCTGTTCTCGTCCTTCGTTGAAATGGCGCAGAACATCATCCACTACTCGTCCGATGCACTCACCCCCCCCAGCCAGGACAATGGCGAGCTGCGCCACGGCTCGGTCTGCATCCGGCGCGAGGACGATGGCAGCTTTCTGTTGCTGTGTGCCAATCCCGTCCACCCCGAAACGGGCGATGCGTTGCGCACGAAGCTGGAAACGCTGACCGGCATGTCGCCCGAAGAAATCAAGCAGGCTTACCGCATGACGCTGCGCGAGGAAACGCCCGAGGGCAGCAAAGGTGCCGGCATGGGCCTGCTCACCATGGCCCGGGATGCGCGCGAACCCCTGGAATTTGATTTTGCACCGCCCGAAAGCGCCAACGGGTCCGCGGTTTTCTATCTGAAGGCCGCGATCTGACGCGCCGGCCCGACAACGAACAGAGATCACGAATGGACAACCTCTACATCGCCCCCACACCCAGCTCCCCAGAGGTGGATTTTCGATTTGACACCCACACCCTGGGCCTGCGCGGCGAGTCTTACCCCGAGAATGCAGCCGCCTTCTACGGCCAGGTCATCGAGCGCCTGAAGGAGTTCCTTGGCACGCTGCAGGACAGCAAGGTAGAAGTGAATATCGCGCTGGCGTACTTCAACAGCTCCAGCACCAAGATGCTGTTCAATGTGATCGCAGCGCTCGACGAGGCGGCGGAGGCCGGCAACCACATTGCCCTTAACTGGTACCACGACGAGGAAGACGACACCATTTTCGAGTTCGGGCAGGAACTGCACGAGGACTTTCCGGCCATTCATTTCGTCAGCCACACGGTGAGACCCGCCTGAATGGACTCAGCCAAGCCAGCGCCAGATCTTTTCGAGGCCGAGCACCGGTCGATGCTGGATGCCCGTGCCGTTTACGAGACGGGCACTGCGGCAGGGGGTGACGCGTACCGCCAGGCGCTGGGCGATCTGCTGGCCGCCTATGAGCGCCTGCTGCGCGAGACGCGCCGCCTGGTGCGCCGCAGCGACCGCGCCGAGCTGGAGATGACCCTGCTCAACCAGCGCCTGCAGGACCTGGCCACAGAACTCGAATACCGCGCCACGCACGACCCACTGACGGGCGTGCTCAACCGCGCCGCCATCATCGAGCGCGTCAATCAGCACGCCCTGCAACACGACCTGGCCCTGATCGTGCTGGACATTGACCATTTCAAGCGCGTGAACGACAGCTTTGGCCACCCCGTGGGGGACACCGTCATTCTGGGCGTTGTGGACAGCCTCAAGGCCGTGGTGCCCCCCAATGCCCTCATCGGCCGCGTCGGCGGGGAAGAATTCACCGTGCTCCTGCCACAGCAGGAGGCGCAAACGTCAGAGCAGGTTGCCCAATTGATGCGCGAAGCCATCGAGAACCACGCATTCAACCTCCCTGATGGCAGCCGCATCACGGCCAGCTTCGGTGTGAGCCAGTTGTCACGCGGCGGCAGCTTCGATGACGCCTACGGGCTTGCCGACGAAGCCCTGTACGTCGCCAAACGCGGCGGCCGCAACCAGGTAGTGCGTGCGGTCGACACTGTGCCGAGCTAAATCGCAGGCAGTCCGTGATGCGTGCTGAAATGATGTCCTCCACTACCGCCACAGACCCGTTGCGCTGTGCAAGCTCGCAACTGCCAGCCTGGCGGGTGCTGGTCATCGACGACGACCCCGAGGTGCATGACGGTATTCGCGACGCATCCGCAGGTCTGAGGCTGTTTGACCGCCCGCTGGAACTCGTGCATTGCACGCATGGCGATAACGTACGCGCGCTGCTGCTGGGCGAGGCCGACCTGGCCGTGGTGATGATGGACCTGGTATCGCAGCACGCGGGCGGCGGCCTGGCATTGCTCGATTTCATGCGCCACACCGCCGGCCTGCGCAAGACACGCCTCGTGTTGCGCACGGAAGCCCCGCACTGCGTGCCCGATCTGGACACGCTTTTGCGCTATGACATCAGCGACTACCACTCCAAGACCGATTTGACGCCGGATCGCTGGGGGGCCATCGCGGCCAGATCCGTGCAAGGCTACCAGCGGTTGTGCGCCTTCGAGGCCAGTCGCCGCAGCATGGAGGCGATCGTGTGCTCCAGCACAGCGCTGCTGGAGCACACCGATCTGAGCGCCTTCGCCACCGGGGTCATCACCCAGCTCGCAGCCTTGCTGGGTGTGCCGGGGCAAGCACTGGCCTGTGTTCGGGATACCACGGCAGGTCCATCCGGCACCTACCGCGTGCAAGCCGCCACGGGACGTTTCGCGGGCTTGCTGGACTTGCCCATGGCCGCGCTGCCTGATGCGACCATGCTGCGCCTACTGCACCGGGCCCTCGACACACGGGGCAACGCGCTGGACAACCCCGTCCAGCCGTTTGCTGCGCCCGGCGTGCTGCCACCGCCCCGCTGCTGCGGCGACAACGTCTTTGGCGATGACCGCGGACTGGCCCTGTACATCGGCAGCCCCGGCGACCAGGACATGGTGGTGTTCATCGAACTGGCGGACCCGGCCATCGGGCCCGATCGGCAGTTGCTCGATTTCTTCTGTGTCAGTTTCAGCACCTTGCTGCGCAACCGGGGGTTGCTGGAACGCCTGCGCCGGTCGGCCTATTCCGACCCGCTGGTCTCGCTGCCCAACCGGGCCTACTTTATTGAGAAGGTGGGTGAATGCGTGCAACGCGGCACGGAAGGCATGATGCTGGCCCTGGTCGATATTGACGACTTCAGCGCCACCAACGAGATGATGGGGCACCGCTTCGGCGATCGCCTGCTCAGTGCCGTTGCGCAGCGCCTGGCCGAAGTCCTGCCCGCCGGAGTGATGCTGGCCCGCGTGGGGCCCGACACCTTTGGCATCCTGGGGCCCGCACACATGGTTCCACCACAGCAGCTGCCGGACTGCGTGCGCGACCCGCTGACCATCAACGACACGCCCCACAAGGTATCAATGACCTGTGGGTATGTGCTGCTGCCCCAGGGTGCCAGAACGGGCGACGACCTCGTCAAGGACGCAACCATCGCGCTCAAGCGTGCCAAGCGCGATCACCGCGGTCAGCAACTGCAGTACGCGGCCCACATGGGCGCAGAAGCGAAAGAGCGCGCAGTGCTGCTCTCAGAACTGCGCAAGGCCATAGAAAACGCTGAGCTGTTTCTGGTTTACCAGCCGCAGGTCGATCTCGAAACGGGCAATGTCATCGGACTGGAAGCCTTGCTGCGCTGGCGCACCGCCGATGGCCGCCTGGTGCCGCCAGACCAATTCATCCCCGTGGCCGAACATTCGAGCCTGATCCTGCCCCTGGGCCAGAGGGCGCTCGAGATGGCCTGCCAGACCCTGCGTGAACTGCAAATGGCCGGACTGGCACCTGCGCGCATGGCGGTCAACGTCTCCGTGGTCCAGCTGCGCGACCCTGGCTTCCTTGACATGGTGTGCGCCGCACTATCGGCCAACGGCCTGGCGGGACACCACCTGGAATTGGAAATCACGGAATCCGTGGTGGTCCTGCCCACACAGTTGCTGCAATCCACGCTGAATGCCCTGCGCGCCCACGGCGTCACCATCGCCATTGACGACTTCGGCACGGGCTACTCCTCGCTGAGTTACCTGGAGCGGCTGCCGCTGGACCGCATCAAGATCGACCGCACTTTCGTGCAGCAACTGGATGCCCCGCACGGCGGGCGCGTGGCCGAAATGGTGGTGCAGCTGGGACGCAAGCTGGGACTTCAGGTGCTGGCCGAAGGCATCGAGAACGCTGCTGCATGGCAAGCGCTGCAGGCCATGGGCTGCCACCACGGGCAGGGCTACCACATCGCCTACCCCATGGAAAAAACCGACCTTTTGCGCTGGCTGGCGCAATCCTGAAAAGAGCGCCGGCAGCACGCGTCGGCAGTGGCCCGGGGCTCACGCGCCCCCAGGTTTCCTGCGCGCACGCGGGTGTGCCGCGTCGTACACCTTGGCCAGGTGTTGAAAGTCGAGCCGCGTATAGACCTGCGTGGTGGTGATGTTGGCGTGGCCCAGCAGCTCCTGCACGGCGCGCAGGTCGCCACTGCTTTGCAGCAGGTGGCTGGCAAACGAGTGGCGCAGCATGTGCGGGTGCACCGGCGTGGTCAGCCCCGCCTGCTGGCTGCGCTGGCGCAGGCGCAGCCAGATCGACTGCGCCGTGAGCCGCTTGCCGCGCTGGCCGACAAACAGGGCGGTATCGAGCCGCGCCGAGCCCTCACCGCCAAACGGTGTGGCCCGCAATTGCAGCCAGGCCCCCAGCGCCGCAGTGGCAGCGGTGCCCACCGGCACGGTGCGGCGCTTGCTGCCCTTGCCGAACACATGGGCTTCGCCCGCCTGCAGATCGACCCAGCCTCGGCCCAAGCGCTGGGTGTCGGCATGGGGGATGGCGTCGAGCCCGGCCAGTTCGCCCACGCGCAGGCCGCAGCCGTACAGCAGCTCCACCATGGCCGCATCGCGTGCCTCCAGCCAGGGGTCGGCGCCGGTGTTGTCGAACTCGGCCAGGCGCACGGCGTCGTCCACGCCCAGGGCCTTGGGCAAAGGCTTGGGCGCCTTGGGCGCGCGCACGTCCTGCACCGGGTTGTGCGCCATCAGCCCCTGCCGCCCGGCCCAAATGAAAAAACCGCGCCAGCCCGACAGGATGAGCGCAATGCCGCGCCCGCTGCGCCCGCCGCTGTGCATCTGGGCCACAAAGCGGCGGATGTGCGCGCTCGTGAGCTGCAGCAGCGGCAGGTTCACGCCCGCCGCCAGCTGCGCCAGCTTTTCCAGGTCCAGCGTGTACAGCGTGAGGGTGCGCGCGGCCAGGCGCTTTTCCACGCGCGCATGCTCCAGGTAGCGCAGCACCAGCGGATCGGGCGCAGCCGCCACGGTGCTTTGCGGCTTGGAGAGGTCAGCCATGCGCAGGAACCCGGCCAGTGCCTGGGGTGGCGGCTCAGAGGCTGAGCGTTTTTCGGCCGTGCCCGAAAGGCGCGTCAAAACACGCCGGGTCTAGGCGCACAACACAGCCATAGCTCGGGCTATGGCGAGTATTTGCAACGACGAGCCGGTGTGTTTTGGCGTGCAAGGCGGGCATGGATGAAAGACTCTCAGCCTCTCAGTGCAAACGCAGCAATGCCGCGCTGGCCAGCTCGGCCATGCGCGACAAGAAGTCGGTGCCCATGGTGGCGTCAAAGCGCTGCGGGTCGGGCGAGCCCAGCACCAACAGGCCGAACGCCGGCGCAGCGCTGTCCACGGCGCCTTCGCGCAGCGGCAGCAGGGCCAGCGACTGGGCCGCCGCACCATCCTCCTGTGCCAGCCAGACCGCAGGTTCAAACCCCAGGTTGGGGCCGCAGAACGGCATGGTCAGCGAGGTGGCGAACGCACGGGCGTCTTCGCTGGCGCCCTGGGCAAAGTCGGCGTCGATATAGGCCCCCGAAACTCCCCAGACCCGCACGGCGGCCTGCGGCACATCGAACAGGGTGCGCACGCCGTCCACCACGGCCTGGGGCAGGTCCATGGGGTCGCGCACTTGCAGCAGGGCGCTGGCCCAATGGTCCACCTTGGTGGCGATGGCGGCATTCTCATGGCTGTTGCGCACCATGTCCATGATGCGCTGCTCCAGCCCCTTGATCTTCTCGCGCAGCATTTCGGCCTGGCGCTCCTGCAGGCTCACGGCCCGTGCGCCGTGGGGGCTGGTGATCTGCACGCTGGCCAGCACCTCGGCGTGGCGCTCGAAAAATCCGGGCGTCTGGATGAGGAACTGGGCGATGTCGTCTTCAGTGATGGGCGAGATGGGGGAACTGGTGGTCATAACGTGTCAGGGAGTTCGATCTGGCCGTCAAAAACTGTTATGGCCGGACCGGTCATGAAAACGGAGTCGGCCTCGTGGCCGCTCCAGGCAATGGTGAGCAGGCCGCCGCGCGTTTGCACGTCTACCTGCGCGTCAAGCAGCCCCAGGCGTATGCCCGCTGCCACGGCGGCACAGGCCCCGGTGCCGCAAGCCAGGGTTTCGCCCGCGCCGCGCTCGAACACGCGCAGGCGCACATGGCTGCGGTCCACGATCTGCAGGTAACCGGCATTCACCCGCTTTGGAAAGCGCGGGTGCGATTCGATCAGCGGGCCGGTCTGCGCCACGGGCGCGGTGTCCACATCCTCCACCAGCTGCACGGCGTGCGGATTGCCCATGGACACAACCGCTACAAATATAGGAGCTGCTTGCGCTTTATCAGCAAGGGCTAGAGGCCATTTTTGCCCCAAATCCTGGACCACCGGCGTAAGGCCGGTCGCATCAAAGGGCACCCGTGCCGCATCGAACACCGGGCGGCCCATGTCCACCGTCACGCGGCCGTCGGGCGTGCGCCGGGGCGCAATCACGCCCGAGAGCGTCTGCACACGGATGGTGTCCTTGGCGGTCAGGCCCTTGTCGTACACATAGCGCGCAAAGCAGCGCGCGCCGTTGCCGCACTGCTCCACCTCGCCGCCATCGGCGTTGTGGATCACGTATTCAAAATCAATGCCGTCGCCCGGCGAGGGCCGCACGGTGAGGATCTGGTCGGCACCCACGCCGAAGTGGCGGTCGGCCAGCAGGCGGTAGTGCGCCGGCGTGAGGCCCAGGCGGCCCTGGGTTTCGTCGAGCACCACGAAATCGTTGCCCGCGCCCTGCATTTTGGTGAAGCGAATCTTCATGGGTCGAATTATCGTCGGTGGGCTGCCAATCACCTCGGGCAGCGCCGGTTTCGCTACCGGATTAGTCTTGCGCTCTTGTGGCGCCGCTGTGGCTGCCACCCGCAAGGACTCATCCATGCCCGATCTTTCCGCCTTTGCCATCACCCACAAATGGCCCGCCCGGCACCCCGACCGCATCCAGCTGTATTCGCTGCCCACGCCCAATGGAGTGAAGGTGTCGATTGCGCTCGAAGAGCTGGGCCTGCCCTACGAGCCGCACCTGGTGCGCTTCGACACCAACGACCAGACCTCGCCCGAGTTCCTGTCGCTCAACCCCAACAACAAGATTCCCGCCATCCTCGACCCCAACGGGCCGGGCGGCCAGCCGCTGGCGCTGTTCGAGTCCGGCGCCATCCTGCTGTACCTGGCCGAAAAGACCGGCCAGCTGATCCCGCAAGACGCCGCCGCGCGCTACGAAACCATCCAGTGGCTGATGTGGCAGATGGGCGGCCTGGGGCCCATGTTCGGCCAGCTGGGGTTCTTTCACAAATTTGCCGGCAAGGACTATGAAGACAAGCGCCCGCGTGACCGATACGTGGCGGAATCCAAACGCCTGCTCGGCGTGCTGAACCAGCGCCTGGCGGGCCGCCAGTGGGCGATGGGCGAGCAGTACACCATCGCCGACATCGCCATCTTCCCGTGGGTGCGCAACCTGATTGGTTTCTATGGTGCGGGCGATCTGGTGGAGTTTGGCCAGTTCACGCAGGTGCAGCGCGTGCTGGATGCGTTTGTGGCACGGCCTGCCGTGCAGCGCGGGTTGGTCATTCCGGCGCGGGACTGAGAAAACTCACTCGAGCAGCAGCACGTCGATGCGCGGCACCACCGCCAGCCTCGCCGGCAGGCCGATGGTGCCGATGCCCGCCGTCACGAACAACGGTCCGGCCTGCGTGGCGTACAGGCCCTCGAACCAGCCCTGCGCGCTCATGCCCGGCAGCACCCATTGGCGGGTGACCCAGGGCAACGTGATCTGGCCACCGTGCGTGTGGCCGCTGACCACCAGGCTGGAGCTGCCCGCTGGTAGCAGAGCCGCCGTGTCGGGCTGGTGCGCCAACACCAGCCGGGGCGTGGCGGGGGTGCCGGGCGGCAGCAGGCGGGCAATCTCGCTGAGCGGATCGCCGCCCCACCGGTCGCTCAGACCCACCACCTCCCAGCCCTCGGCCAGCAGGCGCCGCCCATCCAGCACCTGCACGCCGTGGTCCTGCAGTGCCTGACGCAGCGCCTTTGCCAGCGGTGGCCCGGGCGCGCCGGTGTCGTGGTTGCCCAGGACGCCCCACACCGGGTGGCGCAGCCGCGAAAACGGCTGCAGCAGCGCATGCAGGTCGCGCGGCGGTTCGTACGTCCAGTCACCCGCCACCACCACGGCATCCACGTCCAGCGCATTGAGCCGATCAACCAGCCGCTCGACCTGCCAGCCCCGCACGAACAGGCCGGCATGCACATCGGCCACCAGCGCCAGCCGCAGCGGCGGCAGCTTCACCGGCGTCTGCAGCCGCAGCCGGTGCTCGTGCACCGTCAGCAGGCGCGGCTCCACCAGGCCGCTGTAGGCCACCAAGACCAGCGCCCCCAGCCATGCCAGCCGCAGCACGCTGCGCCCTGCACCCTCGCGCAGACCCAGCAGCGCTGCGCCGCACCAGGGCAACACGGCCCACACGGCCCAGAAGATCCACAGCTTGAATAGCACGACCGCCTCGCGCCCCGATTCGATCCAGCGCCCTTCCCGGTCGAGCCAGGCCAGCACCGCCGCCAGCGCCAGCCAGACCCAGCCCAGGCCCAGCAACGCGCTCCGCACCCGGGCGATGCGGGCGCAGGAAGCGGCAGAAAAGGAGGGGCGATGCATCGCGGGTGGTGACTTCGTCTCTGAGGGCAGCGCATTGTGCCCGCGCCCCACCGCGCAAGCCGTCCTGCCCATAATGCAGCCCATGACACGCCCCAGCCAGCTTCTGCACCC
>NZ_QOZT01000002.1:0-100029 GCF_003345135.1 Acidovorax sp. BoFeN1 | reverse complement strand
CCTTGAAAGTGCGGCCATTCACCCTCATGCCCTCGGCAGAAAACTTGCCAGCACTGGTTTCGCCCACGCCGCGCACCCGTTGGATGAAATCGTCCCAGTCCTTGAACGCACCGTGTTTGCGCTCTTCGATGATTTTTCCGGAGAGGCCGGGCCCGATGCCTTTGATGCCGTCCAGTTCTGCGGCCGTGGCCTTGTTCACATCGACCGCTGCAAACGAGGCACCGGCATACAGCATGACAAGGGTGGTCAGTATTTTTTTCAGCACGGATGAACTCCTGGTAGTTGATGCGACGCGATGAAATCGCCCAGGCATCATAGCGAGGCAACTGCGGCTTTACGGGCGGCCTGCCGGCAACTGCGGGTCAGATCGTGAACCCTTTGCGTTCTCAGAGTTCTTCCACCCGGCGGGCGGGGTAGCTGTCCCAAGTCTGGCAGCCCGGGCATTGCCAGAAATGCTGGCGTGCCTCGAAGCCGCAGGCGGCGCAGCGGTAGCGCGTGAGCGGCTTGACGGCGTGGTCCAGCGCCCGCTGGATCTGCGGATGGAACTCTTCGTGCTCGAGTTTTTCTTCTGCCAGCCACTTGGCTGCTGCCACCAGGGATTGCTCTTTGTCCAGATGCCGGACATACCATTGCCGTGCCGTGGCCGCATCGGTGGGGTTCAGTGCCTGCAAGGCCACGATGCCCTCCAGCACATCCAGCGATGGCGCCTGGGCGTAATGCGCTTGCAGCAATGCCTGCATCTCCGGCGCCTGGCCTGCGGCGATAGCGGTTTCCAGCATCAGGGGGGTGGCCAGGGGTACTGCGGCAGGGGCCTGCCGGCTGAGCGCCTGGAGTGTGCCCAGGGCGGCACCACTTTCGCCCATCAAGTGCTGCAGCCGGGCAAGGTCGATGCGGGCGCGGGCCGCCTCGGGCGCGGTGGCCACCGCCTGGTTCAGCAAGGCCAGCGCGCCGGGGCGGTCGTTGTTGGCGATGCAGGCTTGCGCCTGCTCGCACAGGTAGTGCGCCTGCCGGGTGCTGAAATCACCTTGATGTGCATCGTGCATCTTGCGGGCAATGCCTGCGGCAAGGGGCCAGTCGCGCGAGCGCTCGTAAATGGCCAGCAAGGCAAGGCGAGCCTGGCCCTCAAACGGTGTGCCTTCCAGCTGGCTCAGGGCTGCTTCGGCCCGGTCCAGCAGCCCCGCTTTCAGAAAATCGAGCGCCAGGGCATATTGGGCACGCTCCTGGTCCGCACGGGACAGGTCGCCGCGGGACAAAAGGTGCTCATGCACCCGCACCGCACGGTCGTATTCGCCCCGCCGACGAAACAGGTTGCCCAGCGCAAAGTGCAGTTCGGATGTGTCGGGATCGTTCTGTACCGCTTCAATAAAGGCATCGATGGCCTGGTCCTGCTGCTCGTTGAGCAGAAAGTTCAGCCCCTTGAAATAGGCCTTGGGAGCACGGCGGTTTTCCGCACGCAGCTGGCGCAGGTCAAAGCGGGAGGCGAGCCAGCCCAGCACAAAGGCCAGGGGCAGGCCCAGCAAAATCCAGCTGATATCAAATTCCATGGGGTGGCAGCAATTCGGCAGACGATGAGGCAGCCGCTGGAGCGGGCGCGGTGGGCGCGGGCGACAGCTTGGTTGAACTATCGGCGCGGCGCGCTGCCCGGCGGTGCTTCCACCAGCGGGGCACCATGCCCAGTACGCCCACCACCAGGCCGGCAGAAAACGCGGTCAACACCACCAGCACCAAAGGCGCCCGCCACTGCGTGCCAAAGAAAAAATGCACGGTGGCGTCTTGCTGGTTGTTCAGTGCGAACGCAAACAGCGTAAAAAAAATGGCTGCCTTGAGCAGCCACAGGAGGTATTTCATGGAGCTCCCCGGTGGTGGGGAGATTCTAAGAGCTTGGCAGTACGGCCCAGCCGTAGCAGCGCTGTGCGTGGTTCATTCATGGATTTGCATGATTTATGCCGCTAGCCCTCATTTATAAAGCGCTAATAGCTATTGAACTAATAGCAACCGGTATTCAAAGACTTGTTTCCAGCTCGGCGGTTCGCTGGTCTACCGCCTCGCGAAGTGCCTTGCCCGGTTTGAAATGCGGCACGCGCTTTTCCGGAATGGCCACGGCTTCGCCGCTGCGCGGGTTGCGGCCCATGCGTGGCGGGCGATGGTTGACCGAGAAACTGCCAAAGCCCCGGATCTCGATGCGGTGCCCATGCACCAGGGCATCGCCCACAGCGTCCAGAATGGTCTTGACGGCGAATTCGGCATCGCGGTGCGTGAGCTGACCAAAGCGGGCGGCCAGTTCCTCAACGAGGTCAGAGCGGGTCATGGAGTCTTGGGGCATGGCAGGAGAATCAATGGCTGAAAGAGAAGCGGGCGCACAAGGCGCCCGCTGTCTGACCGTCTAGGGAGCCTCTGCACGAGTCATCGCGTCGTGTGCATCTGCGGACTCGGGCGGTCTGCGTTGTCGCAAATGCTCGCAATAGCCAGGCTATTGCTGCGCTTTGCGCCTAGCAGGCCACCGCGATCCGCAGCGCACACTTACCGCTCGATTCGAGCAGATGCTCCCGGGTCAGTGCTTTACTTTTCCGAGTTGTCCAGCTTGGCGCGCAGCAGGGCGCCCAGGCTGGTCGTGCCGGCGCTTTCGCGGCTCGATTGCTGGCTCAGGTTGGCCATGGCGCCTTGTTCGTCAGCCATGTCCTTTTGCTTGATCGACAGCTGGATGTTGCGGGTCTTGCGATCCACGTTCACCACCACGGCCGTGACTTCGTCGCCTTCCTTGAGCACATTGCGGGCATCTTCCACGCGGTCGCGGGAGATTTCCGAAGCGCGCAGGTAGCCCACGATGTCTTCGCCGAGGTCGATTTCAGCGCCACGGGCGTCCACGGTCTTGACCTTGCCGGTCACCGTCTGGCCCTTGTCGTTCACGGTCACGAAGGTCGTGAACGGGTCACCGTCGAGCTGCTTGATGCCCAGGGAGATGCGTTCGCGGTCCACGTCCACAGCCAGCACGATGGCTTCGACTTCTTGGCCCTTCTTGTAGTTGCGAACAGCGGCTTCGCCGGTTTCGTTCCACGACAGGTCGGACAGGTGCACCAGGCCGTCGATGCCGGCAGCCAGACCCACGAACACGCCGAAGTCGGTGATCGACTTGATAGGACCCTTGACGCGGTCGCCGCGCTTCGTGTCCTGTGCGAATTCTTGCCATGGGTTGGCCTTGCACTGCTTCATGCCCAGGCTGATGCGGCGCTTGTCTTCGTCGATTTCCAGAACCATGACTTCGACTTCGTCGCCCAGCGAAACCAGCTTGGCGGGAGCGATGTTCTTGTTGGTCCAGTCCATTTCAGACACGTGCACCAGGCCTTCGATGCCGGGTTCGAGTTCGACGAACGCGCCGTAGTCGGCAATGTTCGTGATCTTGCCGAACAGACGGGTCGATTGTGGGTAGCGGCGGTTCACGCCCATCCATGGGTCGTCGCCCATCTGCTTCAGACCCAGCGAGACACGGTTCTTTTCGGTGTCGAACTTCAGGATCTTGGCGGTGATTTCCTGGCCAGCAGTCACCACTTCGGATGGGTGACGCACGCGGCGCCATGCCATGTCGGTGATGTGCAGCAGGCCGTCAATGCCGCCCAAGTCCACGAACGCACCGTATTCGGTGATGTTCTTGACCACGCCCTGAACGATGGAGCCTTCCTTGAGGGTTTCCATCAGCTTGGCGCGCTCTTCGCCCATGGAGGCTTCCACCACAGCGCGGCGGCTCAGCACCACGTTGTTGCGCTTGCGGTCGAGCTTGATGACCTTGAATTCCATGGTCTTGTTTTCGTACGGCGTCAGATCCTTGATCGGACGGGTATCGATCAGCGAACCGGGCAGGAATGCGCGGATGCCGTTGACCAGGACAGTCAGACCGCCCTTGACCTTGCCGCTGGTCGTGCCAGTGACGAATTCGCCGGATTCGAGGGCCTTTTCCAGGCTCATCCACGAAGCCAGACGCTTTGCGGTGTCGCGCGACAGGATGGTGTCGCCGTAGCCGTTTTCGATGGAGCCAATGGCCACCGACACGAAGTCACCCACTTGGACTTCGACTTCGCCCTTGTCGTTCTTGAACTCTTCCAGCGGCACGTAGGCTTCGGACTTGAGGCCGGCGTTGACCACGACGAAGTTGTGCTCGACTCGCACAACTTCAGCGGTGATGACTTCGCCTGGGCGCATTTCCGTGCGCTGCAAGGATTCTTCAAAAAGGGCGGCAAAAGATTCGGACATGTGTTTCCTTGCCACAAACAGGATTCCAGTAGCACCATTGCTACTGTTTTTATAGCTGCTTGCGGTGGTTTTTTGCGGTAAAACCGCGGGTTAGGTTATCGATCCAGGCAACCTGTGCGCTGGCGCGCGAGAGGGGTTGCATGGGCCTGTTGCAAGGCCTTGCGGTCTTGCCTGCGGGGCCCCTTTTTCAGGAAGGCCCCACACGTTTCAGCGCTGCGCAGTCACTGCGAAAGGCTGGCGCTCTTGCCACCATGACAACACCTGGTTGACGGCTTCATCAATCGTCAAGGTGGAGTTGTCCAGGACCAGAGCATCTTGCGCAGGCTTGAGGGGTGCGACGCTGCGGGAGCTATCCCGGGCATCACGCGCCTCCAGATCTGCGCGAAGGTCGTCGATATTAGCCGAAAAACCCTTTGAAATCAACTGTTTATGGCGGCGTTCTGCGCGGCAGGAAGCACTGGCCGTCAAAAACACCTTCAAAGGAGCGTCCGGGAAGATCACGGTGCCCATGTCCCGGCCATCGGCCACCAGCCCCGGCAGGCGCTGAAAGCCGTGCTGCAGGTCGACCAGTGCGGCGCGCACGGCAGGCAAGGCGGACACGCGCGAGGCGTTCATTCCGGCTTCTTCGGTGCGTATGGCGTCGGTCACGTCGTCGGCCCCCAGCAGTATGCGGCCTGCCTCAAACCGCACGGGGAGGCTGCGTGCAAGCGTGGCAATGGGCGCTTCGTGGGCGGCATCAATGCCCAGTCCCGCCCGCAGCGCAGCCAGCGCGGTGATGCGATACATGGCACCGGAGTCCAGGAATTCGTAGCCCAGGCGCTTGGCCACGGCCTCGGCCACCGTGCCCTTGCCGGAGGCCGTTGGGCCATCGATGGTGATCACGGGAACATGGCGGGGCAGGGCGTGGACCACCGAGAACAAAGCCTCGAAGTAGTCCGGAAACGTTTTGGCCACGCATTTGGGATCTTCGATGCGCACCGGCAGGCAGGCGGGGTTGAAGGCTGCCAGCGAGAAACACATGGCCACGCGGTGATCGTCGTAGGTGTGGATGCTGGCGGCTTTCCAACCGGTTGGCGCCACCGCGCTCCCCTCGGAGCGTGGTTCGCTGTCCCCGGATGGGGTGCTCGCATCCTGGGGCGGCCCGGCGGTGACCGTGCCAGCTGCCGGCGGCCTAACCCGGATGAAGTCCGCACCTTCTTCCACCGTGGCACCGAGCTTGCGCAGCTCGGTGGCCATGGCGGCGATGCGGTCGGTTTCCTTCACGCGCCAGCTGGCGATATTGCGCAGGGTGGTGGTGCCTTCAGCATAGAGCGCCATGACGGCGAGTGTCATTGCGGCATCCGGGATGTGGTTGCAGTCCAGATCGATGGCCTTGAGGGGCCATGCGCCGCGTTCGATCTGCAGCCAGTTGGGGCCGCCCGTGACCACGGCTCCCATGGCCCGAGCTGCATCGACAAAGCGTATGTCGCCCTGGATCGAATCCAGGCCAACCCCCTGAATTTTGATGCCATTTTGGCCTTCAGTGCTTGATGCAATTGCGCCAAGCGCTATGAAATAGCTAGCGGATGATGCGTCCGCTTCTACATGGATGTCGCCGGGAGACTGGTAGCGGCTGCCTGCAGCAATCGTGAACCGCTGCCAGTTCTGGTGTTCGACCACGATGCCAAAGCGCGCCAGCAACTGCAGGGTGATGGCGATGTAGGGCTTGGATATCAGCTCCCCCACCACGTCGATCGCGATGCTGTGCGTGCCAGCCGCCAGCGGCAGCGCCATGAGCAGGGCGGTAAGGAACTGGCTCGATACGTCGCCGCGCACGCGGATGGGCGAGGCAAGCGCCAACGCAGGCACGCCGTCCGCATGGGCGATGCGCAGTGGCGGATAGCCATCGTTGCCCAGGTAGTCAATATGGCAGCCCAGCTGACGCAGCGCATCGACAAGATCGCCAATCGGGCGCTCGTGCATGCGCGGCACCCCGGACAGCTCGAACTCGCCGCCCAGCAGCGCCAGCGCTGCCGTGAGAGGGCGCATGGCGGTGCCGGCATTGCCCATGAACAGCTGTGCGGGCGATTGGGGCGTTCGGCCGCCCAGGCCCGTGATGCGCACGGTACTGCCTGCTTCATCGACCGTGCAGCCGATCTGACGCAGCGCATCAAGCATCACGCGCGTGTCGTCGGAGGCCAGCAGGTCGTGCACGGTGGTGGTGCCACGGCTTAGCGCAGCCAGCAGCAGCACGCGGTTGGAGATGCTTTTGGAGCCGGGAAGGTGCACGCAGCCCCCGGCAGTGTCGAGCGGGGGCAGATCGAGAAAGGCGGTGCTGAACATCTATCGGTTTCTGGACGTGCGCTGTGCGCCCATGCGCCAGTGGGCGCGGGTTTCGCTGGCCAGGGTGAGCATGTCTTCCAGTCGCTGTGCATCGCCTTTTTCCATGGCCTGCTCAAAGGTGTGCAGGGCCTGCTGGAACAGGCGTGACTGGGCCAGTAATTCTTCGCGGTTGGACAACAAAATGTCGCGCCACATCTTGGGGTCGCCCGCAGCGATGCGGGTGAAGTCGCGAAACCCCGGACCTGCCAGCGACAAAAAATCATCGCCGTTTGATTGCCCGGTGATGCTGTTCATCATGGCAAACGCCAACAGATGCGGCAGGTGACTGATGGCCGCAAAGGCCGCATCGTGGGACTCGGGGGACATGCTGGTCACCCGGCAACCCAGCGCTGTCCAGACTTCTTCTGCCTTCTGCAGCTGCGCTGTGAGGGTTCGCTCGATAGGGGTCAGGATGACCTGACGGCCGCTGTAAAGCTCGGCGTCGGCGTGTTCCACACCGGAAACCTCGCGCCCTGTAATAGGGTGGGCCGGCACAAACGATCCCAGCTGGTCGCGCAGCGAGCGCCGGGCCGCCTGCACCACGTCGGCCTTGGTGGAACCCACGTCCATGATCAGCATTTGCGGAGTGACAAGGTGCTTGATGGCCTTGAGCGTGGCCTCCGTGGCAGCGACTGGCACGGCCAGCAGCACAATGTCGGCCCCTGCCACTGCCAGCAAGGCCGATGGCGCCTCGACGTCAATCACGCCCAGCTGGCGGGCGCGGTCGGTGGTGGAGGGCGATTTGCTGTAGCCGACCACCCGTTTAACGAGGCCTGCCTTTTTCATTGCCAGAGCGAAAGAGCCTCCCATGAGGCCGCAGCCGATCAGTCCGAGTTGTTCAAACATGGCGGCCTCTCATGATGAAACGGGGTAGGTTCCCAGAACCTTGTAGAACGCGCACAGACTGCGCAGCTCTTCCAGAGCCCGCGCCACATGGGGGTGTGCGGGATGCCCGTCGAGGTCGATGTAGAAGTAATACTCCCACTGGCCGGTGCGCGCGGGGCGCGACTCAAAGCGTGTCATGGAGACGCCATGGGTCTTGAGCGGCACGAGCAAGTCATGCACGGCGCCGGGCCGGTTGGGAACCGACACGATCAGGCTGGTGCAGTCCTTGCCCGAGGGCGGCGGAGTCTGCAGCGTGTCGGGCAGGCAGATGATGGCGAAGCGCGTGCGGTTGTAGGCGTCGTCCTGTATGGCGTGGGCGACGATGTGCAGGCCAAACTGCTGGGCCGCGCGCTCGCTGGACAAGGCGGCCCACGCGGGGTTGGTGGTGGCCAGGCGCGCGCCCTCGGCATTGCTGGAAACCGGGCGTCGCTCGGCATGCGGCAGGTGCTTGGACAGCCAGGCCTGGCACTGTGCCAGCGCTTGCGGATGGGCCAGCACCACGTCGATCCCGTCGAGCGAATTGCTCGTGCGCAGCAGGTTGTGGCGCACCAGCAAGCTCACCTCGCCGACCACATGGGTGGGCGTGTGCAGGAACATGTCGAGCGAGCGCGTGACCACGCCTTCGGTGGAGTTTTCGACACCCACCACGCCATATTGGGCGCTGCCGGCGGCAGTGGCATGAAAAACTTCATCGAAGTTGGCGCAATACATCAGGTCTGCGGCGCCGCCAAAGAACTCGATGGCCGCCTGTTCGCAGAACGTGCCTTCCGGGCCCAGCACGGCCACGCGTTGCGGCGATTCAAGCGCCAGGCAGGCGGACATGATTTCGCGCCAGATGGCGGCCACGTGGGCGCCCTTGAGCGGCCCGGGGTTGGCGGTCTGGATCTTCTCGATTACCTGCGCCACGCGATCGGGGCGGAAGAAGGGCGTGCCTTCGCGTTTTTTGATTTCGCCCACCCGCTCTGCCACCAGCGCGCGCTGGTTCAGCAGCGTGAGCAGTTGCTGGTCGATGTTGTCGATCTGCACGCGCAGGCTGGCGAGTTCGGGTGAGGCTTGCGGATTGTTCATGAATGACTGAGGCGTTCGCGGGGCGTGCGCCTGAACGGGTGTTCAGGCGTTTTTTTGTTCAAATTCTCGCATGTAGTCCACCAGCGCCTGCACGCCTGCCAGCGGCATCGCGTTGTAGATGCTGGCGCGCATGCCGCCGACCGACTTGTGCCCCTTGAGCTGCAGCAATCCACGCTCCTTGGCGCCCGCCAGGAAGGCATCGTTGCGGCTCTCGTCGCGCAGGAAAAAGGGAACGTTCATGCGCGAGCGGCAGTTGGCCGCCACCTTGTTCACGTAGAACTGCGACTGGTCGATGGTGTCGTAGAGCAGGCGGGCCTTGGCGATGTTGCGCTGCTCCATTGCCGCCACACCGCTGTGGCTGCCTTCGCGCTGGCGCTTGAGCCACTGGAAGGTCAACCCCGCCACGTAGATGCCCCAGGTCGGGGGCGTGTTGTACATCGACTGGTTGTCGGCCACGGTTTTGTAGTCGAACGCGCTGGGGCACGAGGGCAGTGCGTGGCCCAGCAGGTCTTCGCGCACGACCACCAGCGTAAGGCCTGCGGGTCCCAGGTTCTTCTGGGCGCCGCCGAAGGCCAGGCCCACGCGCGACCAGTCCACGGGGCGTGAGGCCACATGAGACGAAAAATCGATCACCAGCGGGGCATCGCTGCCCAGCGCCTTCAGATCGGGCAACTGGTGGAATTCGATGCCATTGATGGTTTCATTGCTGCAGATGTGCAAATAGCTCGCTCCGCGGCTGATTTTCCATGCAGCCGGATCGGGCAGGGTCGTGAAACTACCATCTTCCCCCGATGCGATCACGTTCGCTTCAGACGCGTATTTGCGCGCTTCCTTTTGCGACTTCTGGCTCCAGCTGCCGGTCACCACAAAATCGACGGCCCCAGCGCGCGACAGATTCATTGGCACGATGGCGTTTTCAGCCAGGCCGCCGCCTTGCATGAACAAAATCTTGAAATTGGCAGGCACCGCCAGCAACTCGCGCAGGTCGGCTTCGGCCTGTTCGTAGATGGACAAAAATTCCTTGCCGCGATGGCTCATCTCCATCACGCCCATGCCGCTGCCATGCCAGTCCAGCATCTCGGCCGCAGCCTGTTCGAGGACTTCGTTGGGGATGGCGGCCGGGCCGGCAGAGAAGTTGTATGGGCGTGTCATCAAATATTGGTAAAAATGGCATCTAGTGCTTACCGGATAAGCGCTAAAAGCTATTATTTTAATAGCGTTTAGTGCACGACGAATCGTGCGCTACGGAGGTCAAGCGTCTGGCGAATCAGGAGTTTCGGGCGCAGCAGGGGCGCCACCGTCCGGGCCGACTTCTCCATCGGCTTCGGCATCGGTCACGTTCGCGTCGTTTTCGACAATGCGCTGCAGGCCGCTGAGCTTGGAGCCCTCGTCCAGCGCAATCAGCGTCACCCCCTGCGTGGCACGGCCGAGTTCGCGGATCTCGCTCACCCGGGTGCGCACCAGCACACCCTTGTCGGTGATCAGCATGATCTCGTCATTGGCATGCACCAGCGTGGCGGCCACGACCTTGCCGTTGCGCTCGCTCTGCTGGATGGCAATCATCCCCTTCGTGCCACGGCCGTGGCGGGTGTATTCGGTGATGCTGGTGCGCTTGCCATAGCCGTTGATGGTGGCCGTGAGCACGCTTTGGGTTTCGTCTTCGGCCACCAGCATGGCGATCACGCTCTGGCCGTCTTCGAGCATCATGCCGCGCACGCCGCGGGCCTGGCGGCCCAGGGGCCGCACGTCGTTCTCGTCGAAGCGTACGGCCTTGCCGCCATCGCTGAACAGCATCACATCGTGCTGGCCGTCAGTGAGGGCGGCGCCAATCAGGTAGTCGCCGTCATCCAAGTTGACGGCAATGATGCCGCCCTTGCGCGGGTTGCTGAATTCATCCAGCGCCGTTTTCTTCACGGTACCCATGCTGGTGCCCATGAACACATAGCGGTCGGCCGGGAAAGTGCGCATGTCGCCAGTGAGCGGCAACACGACGTTGATTTTTTCGCCGTCTTGCAGCGGGAACATGTTCACGATGGGGCGGCCACGCGATCCGCGCGAGCCGGCGGGCACTTCCCACACCTTGAGCCAATACAGGCGGCCCCGGTTGGAGAAGCACAGGATGTAGTCGTGCGTGTTCGCGATGAAGAGCTGGTCGATCCAGTCGTCTTCCTTCGTGGCTGTGGCCTGCTTGCCGCGCCCGCCGCGCTTTTGCGCGCGGTATTCGCTCAAGGGCTGGCTCTTGATGTAGCCGGTGTGGCTGAGCGTGACCACCATGTCGGTGGGGGTGATCAGGTCTTCGGTGGAGAGGTCCTGCGCGCTGTATTCCACCACGCTGCGGCGGGCGCCCAGCTTGTGCTGGCCGAATTCCTGCTTGATGGCGGTGAGTTCGTCGCCAATGATGACCGATACGCGCTCGGGTTTGGCCAAGATGTCGAGCAGGTCTTCGATGACCGCCATGACTTCCTTGTACTCGGCCACGATCTTGTCCTGCTCCAGGCCCGTCAGGCGCTGCAGGCGCATCTGCAAAATTTCCTGGGCCTGTGTGTCTGACAGCCGGTACAGGCCGTCTTGACCCATGCCGAATTCCTTTTCCAGGCCTTCTGGACGGTAGTAATCGGCGTTGATCACGCCGCCGTCAGCGCGCGTGCGCGTGAGCATCTCGCGCACCAGTTTGCTGTCCCAGGAGCGCGTCATCAACTCGGCCTTGGCCACGGGCGGCGTGGGCGATTCGCGGATGATGCGGATGAAGTCGTCGATATTCCCCAGAGCGATTGCCAGGCCTTCAAGCACATGCCCGCGGTCGCGCGCCTTGCGCAGTTCGAACACGGTGCGGCGGGTGACGACCTCGCGGCGGTGCTGCAAAAAGACGCTGATCAGGTCCTTGAGATTGCACAGGCGCGGCTGGCCGTCGATCAGCGCCACCATGTTCATGCCAAAGGTGTCCTGCAACTGCGTCTGCTTGTACAGGTTGTTGAGCACCACCTCGGGCACTTCGCCGCGCTTGAGTTCGATCACCAGGCGCATCCCCGACTTGTCGGACTCGTCCTGGATGTGGCTGATGCCTTCGATCTTCTTCTCATGCACCAGCTCGGCCATGCGCTCCTGCAGCGTCTTCTTGTTGACCTGGTAGGGCAGTTCGTCAACGATGATGGACTGGCGCTGGCCGCGGTCGATGTCCTCGAAGTGGCAGCGCGCACGCATCACCACCTTGCCGCGACCGGTGCGGTAGCCGTCTTTCACGCCATTGATGCCGTAGATGATGCCCGCCGTGGGGAAATCCGGAGCGGGAATGATCTCCATCAGCTCGTCGACGGTGGTGTCAGGGTTGCGCAGCATGTGCAGACAACCATCCACCACTTCGTTGAGGTTGTGCGGCGGGATATTGGTGGCCATGCCCACCGCAATACCCGCCGAGCCATTGACCAGCAGATTGGGCAGTTTGCTGGGCAGTACCAGCGGCTCTTTCTCGCTGCCGTCGTAGTTGGGGCCGAAATCGACGGTTTCCTTGTCGATATCGCCCAGCATTTCGTGCGCGATTTTCGCCAGGCGAATTTCGGTATATCGCATGGCTGCAGCGCTGTCACCATCCACCGATCCGAAGTTGCCTTGGCCATCTACCAGCATGTGGCGCAGCGAGAAATCCTGGGCCATGCGAACGATGGTGTCATACACCGCAGAGTCGCCGTGCGGGTGGTATTTACCAATCACGTCGCCCACGATACGGGCCGATTTTTTGTAGGGTCGATTCCAGTCGTTGTTGAGCTCGTGCATGGCAAAGAGCACGCGCCGGTGTACGGGTTTGAGGCCATCCCGTGCATCGGGCAAAGCTCGCCCCACGATAACGCTCATTGCGTAGTCGAGATAACTGCGCCGCATTTCCTCTTCGAGGCTGATCGGCAGGGTTTCTTTGGCAAACTGGGTCATTGAGAGGCGGCGGTGACGGCAAAGGAAAGCCATTTTAGGGGCAAGAGCATGTAGCGCCTTAGCAACATATCGTGGCAATTGGGCTTTTGTCCTACGGAACCTAATGCACAGCCCCCGCACTTGCCCTGTTACGTATGGCACAATCGATTGAACGTTTTTGGTGATGGTCACCGATGACGTCCTGATTCGCAGCGCGGCTGCGGCTTTTTCCCCAAGAGGAGAACCATGAAGAAACTGAACAAAGTGGCGATGTTGTTTGCCTCCGCAGCGCTCGCAACCGCCGCTGGCGCACAAACCGTTGACAACTGGAAGAATGGCTCCGGCGAGCTGGTCTGGAAAAACGGCACCAATGAGTACTGCTGGCGCGATGCCTTCTGGACGCCCGCAACGGCTGCTCCAGGATGCGATGGCGCTCTGGTTGCGGCAGCTCCTGCGCCCGCAGCTGCACCAGCTGCTGCACCCGCAGCTGCTGCACCTGCTGCCAAGCCTGCTCCAGCACCCGCCGTGGCCACCAAGGTGACCTACGCTGCTGACGCATTCTTTGACTTCGACAAGTCCGTGCTGAAGCCCGAAGGTAAGGCCAAGCTGGATGACCTGGCCTCCAAGGTCAAGGACATCAACTTGGAAGTCATCATTGCCGTGGGTCACACCGACTCCGTCGGTTCTGACGCCTACAACCAGAAGCTGTCCGTGCGTCGTTCCGAAGCCGTGAAGGCCTATCTGGTCTCCAAGGGCATCGAAAAGAACCGCGTGTACACCGAAGGCAAGGGTGAAAAGCAGCCTGTGGCTGACAACAAGACCAAGGAAGGTCGCGCCAAGAACCGCCGCGTCGAAATCGAAGTGGTTGGTACCCGCGCTACCAAGTAATCTTCGGATTGCTCAGAAAAAGGCCCCGAGATCGGGGCCTTTTTTTACGTCTGTCCGTTCGTTCTCCGTGGCTTGATGGAAAATGGTGATCATGAGTGAAACTGTGAATGCTGATCCCGCCGAATTGGCTAAATTTTCTGAACTAGCCCATCGATGGTGGGACACTGACAGCGAATTTCGTCCGCTGCACCAGATCAATCCGCTTCGACTCGGCTGGATTGATGGCTTGGCAGGCCTGTCTTCCAAGGTGGTGCTCGATGTGGGTTGTGGCGGAGGCATTCTGTCAGATTCCATGGCACGCAAGGGGGCCAATGTCACCGGCATTGATCTCTCCACAAAAGCACTGCGCGTAGCCCGGCTGCATGCTTTGGAGGCGCAAACTTCCAACCTTCAGTTCCGGGAAGTGAGTGTTGAAGCCTTGGCAGCAGAACAGCCGGCCAGTTTCGATGTTGTGACATGCATGGAGATGCTTGAGCATGTGCCAGACCCCGCGTCCGTCGTTAAGGCTTGCGCGCAGCTGGTTAAACCGGGGGGATGGGTCTTTTTTTCCACCATCAACCGCAACCCGAAGGCATTTGCGCTGGCCATCGTGGGGGCTGAATACATTTTGAACATGCTGCCACGCGGTACACATGAATACGCCAAACTGATTCGTCCAAGTGAACTTGCTGCCAGTTGCCGCGCAGCTGGTTTGGACGTCACGCACACCTGCGGCCTGGAGCACAATCCGCTCACGCGTCGCTATTGGCTGGGTAATGACACTAGTGTCAACTACATGTTTGCCACACGCCGTGGTGTTTGAAGCGCTGTATGTTTTCTGACGTTCGTGCCGTATTGTTTGACTTGGATGGCACCTTGATCGACAGCGCACCTGACCTCGGTGCTGCCGCAGACAAAATGCGCACCGACCGGGGTATGCCCTCGTTGCCAGCAGAGCGTTATCGCCCAATGGCTGGTGCTGGGGCGAGGGGCATGCTGGGCGAGGCTTTTGGCATGACGCCCGAGCACCCAGACTACGAAGCATTGCGTGAAGAGTTTTTCGTCAATTACGAAACTCGAATGACCCATCTGACCACTGTTTTTGATGGCGTTGGTCAGCTGATTGAGCAGTTGCTTCGGCGGCAACTGATGTGGGGCGTGGTCACCAACAAGTCGGCCCGTTTTACGGAGCCGCTCACGTTTGTCATGCCGCTGTTTGCTACTGCTGGCGCGGTTGTGAGTGGAGATTCAACACCTCACGCCAAGCCGCATCCTGCCCCGCTCCTGGAAGCTGCATCGCGTCTGGGGTTGAATCCTGATCACTGTATTTATGTGGGCGACGATCACCGAGATATCGTCGCGGGGCTTGCTGCCGGAATGGGAACCGTAGCGGCGACGTATGGATATCTGGGGGATAGGGCTGATCCCCTGCAATGGGGCGCCCACGCGGTAATTAATTCACCGCTTGACCTCTTGCAATTGCTTGAGAAGGCCTAAAATACGTTTTGTAGGGGCTGTCCTGGTTTCGACGTGGGTTCGGAATCGGTGTGGTGCATGTCGAGCTTGAGTCACGCTCGTAAATCTCGATTTAAAAAACTAACTGCAAACGACGAACGTTTCGCACTCGCTGCTTAATTGCCAGTGAGCCTTGCAACAGTTGGCCGATGGGCTGGGCAAGGGGGTTCTGAGCAATCAGCGCCTCCCGGCTGCAAGGATAATTACATGGGCTGGCTCTGATCCGGGTACCTTGGGTTGGGGTGAGAAAATAGGGTGCTGGCGACCGGTGTAGCGTGCGACTGCGCGACAAAGGTGGCGAGACTTAAATCAGACCGCTAAACATGTAGATCTGCCCGATGAAGGCTTGCGGACGCGGGTTCAATTCCCGCCAGCTCCACCATAATATGAAATCCCAACCCTTATCCGGTTGGGATTTTTTTTGCCCGTTCCCCCTGTGTTGGCGCGGTTTCACGCGTTGGCCTCTTGAGGACGCTCCGCAGAAACCAAGCTCAGTGTTCGCTGATCACCCCGCAGCCGTCTCCGCAATAAGCACATCGGCCGGGATGCCCAGGCTCTTGTGCAGTCTGCGGATCATGGCCAGCGTCAGCGGGCGCTTGCGACTCAGGACTTCGTAGACGCGGTTGCTCTTGCCAATGATCGGCTCAAGATCTTTGATGGACAGACCGCTCTGATCCATCCGAAATTTGATGGCCTCCACCGGATCTGGCGCGGTGATGGGTACGTGCTTGGCCTCGTAGGCTTGCACCAGCGTGGCCAGGATGTCCAGGCGATCCCCCTCCGGCGTGCCCAGATCAGGGTCGGACTCCATCAAGGCCGAAATCTCTTTGAGCGTGGCCTTGTAGTCTTCGTCGGTGTGGATAGGGCGGATGTCCATGTTTTCCTCCGTGGCCGGTCAGGCCATTTCAACGGTTTCGGCGTCCACTGCGTCGTACTCTTTGTGGGTGCCGACAAACTTCACGTAGACGATCTGCAACTTGTACGCAATGGCCACGATCAGCCGGTAGTCATTGCCTTTGATGTTGAAGACCACGCGACGGTTCTTCAGCACGCTGGCGCTGCGGTACTGCGCCTTGATATCGGCGGGCTGGCTCCAGTTCGCACTGGTGGCCTCCTCGTACCAAGCCTTCAGCGGCTGCTCGGCGTCGGGGTAGCGCTCCCAGAAGGCCCGAAGGGTAGACACGGCAATCACTCGCATGGATCGAAGTGTAGTCCCAAAATGGGACTGGGACAAGTGGCATCCACGCCGGGCGGGTGGTCAAGGCGTCCAAGAATGGGTATTAATGGGTGTGTTTATGGTTGCCCGAGCTGGCGAAGCGTTGGTCGGCCGGATTTCCGAAAGGCTCGTTTCGCACAGGTGAGCGCCTACAATGGGCCCGGTTTCGTATCTGGTTCAGATGACGGACGCGGGTTCGGTTCCGTGTTTTACCACCACAATGTGAAATCCCAACCCTTATCGGTTGGGATTTTTTTGCCCGCCCCCTTTGTGGTGGCGCGGTTTCGCGCTTTGGTCTCTTGGGCATTGCCCTCAGGAAGTCGTCATTCCGAGCATGTATTCTGCCGTTTTTCTCGCTGAGTTCTCAGTTGCCTTCTTGAGAAATTTTATTCTGTAACCGTTACTTTTGGGGCTTCCGTTCTGCGCAGTGCCCTCGGGGGTGCTAGGATCAAAAGCGCCCTCCATTTGGGAGGGCGGTGCCAATCATGCAGACAGCGGGGGGAGCCGCATACGATGAGCGATGCGGTTTACTACTACATGCCCCTTTTCAAGCAGGGTGTGTCCGTTCAGTTTGGGCAGAGCCGGGAGACGGTAAGCCATGTTGTGATCCGGCGCAATGCCATGCGCGTCTATCTGGTGGGCCACGAGACTCCCGTGCATCCCGACATGTTGACCCTCGAGCCCACCGCGTTTTCGCTCACGCGTGTCCCGGATAGCTTCTGACGGCGTGCTTTCACTGTTGGAGTAGCGTCAACATTGCTCGAAGTGCACCAGCGGTTTATTGGCGCTGGGCCATAGATTCACCTAGTTGAATAGGTCGTGCCGCGGCCCAATGGGCGTTGAACTGCAGCGGCCCCTTCGGAAATAGCATCACCACGGTAGATCCCAGTAGAAAACGACCCATCTCTTCGCCTTGCCGCAGGGCCACCTGACCTGGCGCGTAGTCCCATTGACGCAGCTGACCAGTGCGCGGAGGATTTACTTGGCCATGCCACACGGTGGCCATGCTGCCCACGATGGTGGCGCCCACCAGCACCAGCACAAATGGCCCATGTGCCGATTCAAAAACGCACACGACGCGCTCATTGCGTGCGAACAGGCCAGGCACACCACGCGCAGTGGTGGGGTTCACAGAAAATAGGTCACCCGGCACATGCACCATGCGCGTGAGCTGACCCGCGCAGGGCATGTGAATACGGTGGTAATCGCGTGGGCTCAGGTACAAGGTGGCGAAGTGGCCGTGGTCAAAGCGCGCTGCAAGCAGCGCATCACCACCGATCAGCGCTGTTGTGGAATAGCGGTGGCCTTTGGCCTGAAAAACCTGGTCTTTATCGATGCTACCGAATTGGCTGATGGTTCCGTCCACAGGGCAGATCAGATCGGCCGATGCCAGCGGACGTACGCCAGGTTTCAAAGAGCGTGTGAAGAAGTCGTTGAACGACGCATAGCTGGCGACGTCGGGGTTGGCAGCCTCCGCCATGTTCACGTTGTAACGTGCCACAAAGCGGCGTATCACTGCCGTGGTCAAACTTCCTAAATGTGCAGAGGCGAATTTGCCAGCCAGGGTGGTGAGGGCCCGCTTGGGCATGATGTATTGCGGCAAAACTGCCAGGCGATCAGACACGGACGAACCCTCAAGGACGAAAGCGGCTGATTCTATCGGTCGCATGCCGTGGCATGTTGTGCTGCGTACCCATCGACTGTGGCAGATGCTGCAAGTGAGGGGATTTGACCTTTGCCGGGCGGTCTGTCTTGGCGACATAGGCAGGACGGGGACATCGCGCTACAATTGTCAGGCTCATGCACAGCGCCTCGCCTGTCCATTGAAGCCGTCTCACCGGCCTCTTTTCTGATCTGCACCCCGGGTGCAGCGACTCCCCCGCCCGCAAAGCACCGTGCTCCGAGCCCCCAGAAGGCACGGTGACGGCGGTTGTGGATGCACGATGTGCCGGCGCATCAACCACAGAATATTTGTTTTTAAGAGATACACATGGCCAAAGAAGAACTGATTGAAATGCAAGGCTCCGTGACGGAAGTTTTGCCCGACTCGCGTTTTCGCGTAACCCTGGAAAACGGCCATCAGTTGATTGCCTACACCGGTGGAAAGATGCGCAAGCACCATATCCGCATTCTGGCGGGTGACAAGGTCTCGCTGGAACTGTCGCCTTACGATTTGACCAAGGGCCGCATCACTTTCCGCCATCTGGCCGGTCGTGGCCCTGGTCCTTCGAGTCGTTGATTCTTTGCCGGTGACTTCAGTGGCTGGAGAGATGTAAAAAAAGAAATGCATCAGACTCCAAACAGCTCTGAATTCCGGGATAGAATACGAGCTGTCGGAGCGTAGCGCAGCCTGGTAGCGCATCTGCTTTGGGAGCAGAGGGTCGCGAGTTCGAATCCCGCCGCTCCGACCATTGTTCAAAGGACTTGCAGCAAACGCTGCAAGTCCTTTTTTGTTGCCTGTCAGATACCCAACTTGGCAGACAGAGCACTATGTTGCGATTCGGCGCAGCTATGCTGCCGAGTGCAATGCCGCGACACCCATGACCGTTCATCACCCGCTCTCCACCGCCACCAGTCCCCACGCTCGCTATGACAGCGTGGATGCCCTGCGGGGCTTTGCCATGCTGTGGATGACTGTTTTCCACTTTTGTTTCGATCTGAGCCATTTTGGCTATTGGCCACAGAATTTTCGTGCTGATCCTTTTTGGACTCTGCAGCGCACCGCCATCGTGAGCCTCTTTCTTTTCTGTGCTGGTCTCGGTCAGGCCATCGCCTTACAGCAAGGGCAGGGGTGGGTGCGGTTTGGTCGGCGCTGGCTCCAGATTGCTGGCTGCGCCGTGCTGGTGACGGTCAGTTCGTGGGTGATGTTTCCGCAAAGCTTTATCTATTTCGGTGTGCTGCATGGCATGGCGGTCATGCTGCTGGTGGCCCGGTGCACTGCGGGCTGGGGGCGCTGGCTTTGGCTGGCGGGAGCCGTTGCACTGGCGCTGCCGTGGTGTGCAAAGCTGCTCCTGTCGGGTGTGGGTGCTGAGTGGGCGCCACTGTTGAATGGGCGCGCTTTGAACTGGCTTGGCCTGGTGTCCCGCAAGCCGTTTACAGAGGACTACGTGCCGGTGCTGCCCTGGCTGGGAATCATCTGGTGGGGTCTAGCTGCGGGGCAGTGGATGCTGTCCCGATCGGTATCGTGGGTGCCGCTGGGTGTGCCGTTTTTCTTGCGGCCACTGGCATCTCTCGGGCGGTGGAGTCTGAGCTACTACATGGTGCATCAGCCAGTCATGATCGGTGGCCTGATGGTGCTGGGCTGGGTGCTCAAGAGATAAGGCCCTGCTAAGTGCGCTGATTACCAAGGCGCTTTCACCATAAAAAAACGCGGCCTGAACCGCGTTTTTTCTTGAGGAGCCTGCGTTCAGTGCGAACGCATTCAGGCACTTTTTATTCGACCTTGGCCTTGGCGCGCAGTTCTTCCTGGAACTTGGCCAGTTTTTGCTGCTGCAGTTGCTGCGCAACTTGCGGCTTGACCTCGTCCAGCTTGGGCAACTGGGCTTGGCGCATGTCGTCCAGGCGGATCACGTGCCAGCCAAACTGGCTCTTCACAGGGGTCTCGGTCATCTTGCCCTTGCTGAGCTTGATCAGGGCTTCCGTGAATTCGCTCACATAGCTGGCGGGGTTGGCCCAGTCCAGATCGCCGCCCTTGGCGCCAGAGCCTGGGTCTTTGGACTGCTTCTTGGCGATATCTTCAAACTTGGCACCCTTTTTGATGGATGCAATGATGGCTTTGGCATCCGCTTCCTTGTCCACCAGGATGTGGCTGGCCTTGTATTCCTTGCCGCTGTTGTTGGCCACGAACTTGTCGTACTCGGCCTGGATTTCAGCGTCGGTCACGGGGTTGTTCTTCTGGTAGTCGGCGAACAGTTCGCGGATCAGGATGGTTTGGCGGGCCAGCTCCATTTGCGTTTTGTAGTCGGCAGATCCTTCGAGGCCGCGCTTTTGGGCTTCCTGCAGGAAGATTTCGCGGGCGATCACTTCTTCCTTGATCTGACCTTCCACTTCAGGGGTGACGGGGCGGCCGGACCGCTCTACCTGCTGGCGCAGAACTTCGGCGCGCTCTTTGGGCACGGCCTTGCCATTCACGATGGCAAGGTTCTGGGCGGATACGGGCAGGGCCATCGTGCCCAGCACGGCAGCGGCCACGAGGCCGGACAGGAGCTGTTTCTTCATGCGGAATCCAAAAAGTGAGAAAGTGATTACAGGCCGAAGGCCGGCAACAGTAAAGATGGGGGCCGGGTCAGAGAACTTCAATGACGATGGCGTGAACGCCCTGGTCAATAAATTCTTGCAGCGCATCATACACAAGGCGATGCTGCGCAACGCGGCTTCTTCCGGTAAACAAAGGTGACGCAATGCGCACCCTGAAATGGGTGCCGAAACCCGTGCCGTTGGCGCCCGCATGGCCTGCGTGGGCGGCACTTTCATCTACTACCTCCACCACGGTGGGGTTGAGCTTTTCAGACAGGCGCTGCTGCATGGCCTGGGCCAGGGCGGGAAGCGGAATCGTGGTCATGCTTGTGGCCCCTTGGTGTCTTCGGTGTCCTTCATGTAGCGGCTGAGATACAGCGCTTGCGCCAGCACAAACACAAACATCAGCCCCATGCCGCCGAAAAGCTTGAAGGTGACCCAGGTGTCGGTATCAAAGTTGTAGGCCACCCAGAGGTTGAGCACGCCCATGACGGCAAAGAAGCCCGTCCAGCTCCAGTTCATGGTGCGCCATGCTGATTCCGGCAAGTCCATCTGAGCGCCCATCAGGGACTTGAGCAGGTTTTTGCGGAAAAACAGCTGGCCGCCCAGCAGTGCGCCACCCATCAACCAATAGAGCACGGTGGGCTTCCACTTGATGAAGGTGTCGCTTTGCGACAGCAGCGTGGCGCCACCGAAGAGCACGATCACCCCGAGGCTGAGCCATTGCATGGGTTCGACCTTGCCGTGCTTGAAATGCAGGTAGCCGATCTGCGCCACCGTGGCGGCAATGGCCACGGCTGTGGCGATGTAGATACCCCAGATCTTGAATGCCGCGAAGAACAGGAAGATGGGAAAGAAGTCGATCAGTAGTTTCATGTCGCCAGAGGTTGGGGTGACGGCCTGGGCCGGTTCAAGGGGTCTTCTGTGTGAAGTCGAGTGAGGCGGAGTTCATGCAGTAGCGCAGTCCTGTCGGTGCCGGGCCGTCTTCGAAGACATGGCCCAGATGCGCCCCGCATTGTGCACACACGGTTTCGGTGCGCACCATGCCGTGGCTGCGATCGACGATGTCTGCAATGGCTCCGGGCACTGCCTGCGAAAAGCTCGGCCAGCCGCAGCCGGCATCAAACTTGGTGACCGCATCAAACAACTTGGCGCCGCAGCAGATGCAGTGGTAGCTGCCGTCTGCCCAGTGGGCTTCGTATTTGCCGGTGAAGGGGCGCTCGGTGGCCGCATGGCGCGTAACCTGCAGCGCGCCGGGCTCGGCACCCTTTTCCTGGAGCAGCGTTTGCCATTCGGCGTCGGTTTTCTGGATGGGGTAGCTCATGATGAACAGCTGATCTCGATGGATGAGGCCCAGTCGGGCGGGAAGTCTGCCCAGGCGTCGTGGCCGGGATGCTCGTCAAACGGACGCTCCAGCAGGCGCTGCAGGGTTTGGAATTCGGAGAAATCACCAAGTTTCGCAGCCCGGATGGCCTGCTCGCCCAGGTGGTTGCGCAGCACGAACTTGGGATTGTTGTTTAGCATAAAATCGGCCACTAGCCCTTTATTTGTAAGCGCAAGTAGCTCACTATATGATAGCAACCACTGGTCCCAGCCCGCACGGTCGGCAAACAGGTCGCGCACCAGTTCAAAATGGTTTTGCGCGACGGCGTGCGACAGGCGGCGCCAAAAGATGGTGTAGTCCACTTCGTTTTCTGCCAGCAGCAGCAAGATCCCGTCGATCAATTCGGCATCGTCGGCACGCTCGCCGGCAAGGCCCAGCTTGGCGCGCATGCGGGCCATGAAGTCGGTGGAAAAAACGGTTTTGTACGACGCAAGGGCCTCCCGGGCCAACTCTTCGTCGCCGATCAGCGGCATCAAGGCCTGGGCCAGGCAATGCAGATTCCAGTAGGCCACGTTGGGCTGGCGGTTGAAGGCATATCGGCCCTGGGTGTCGCTGTGGTTGCAGACGTGGCCGGGCGCAAAGGCATCCAGAAACTGAAAGGGGCCGTAGTCGATGGTCAAACCCAGAATGCTCATGTTGTCGGTGTTCATCACACCATGACAAAACCCCACGGCCTGCCAGTGCGCCATCAGGGTTGCCGTGCGCTCGCTCACGGCCTGCAGCAACGCTGCATAGGCGTTGCCACCAGGCTGCCCGGTGGTGCGGCAGGCCGGGTAATACCGGTCGATCACATAGTCGGCCAGCGCGCGCAGCTCGTCCACCTTGCCACGGGCGGCGAAATGCTCGAAATGGCCGAAACGGATAAAACTCTGCGCCACCCGGGTCACCACGGCAGCGGTTTCAATTTCTTCGCGGCGCACGGGCGCCGGTGACCCTGTTAAGCACAAGGCCCGCGAGGTGGGGATGCCGAGCGCGTGCATGGCTTCGCTGCACAGGAATTCTCGGATGCTCGAACGCAGCACGGCGCGCCCATCGCCCATGCGCGAGTAGGTGGTTCGGCCGCTGCCTTTGAGCTGCACCTCCAGCCCGCCCATGGTTTCGCCCAGCAGGATGGCCCGCCCGTCGCCCAGCTGCCCGGCCCACACGCCAAACTGGTGGCCGCTGTAAACGCTGGCCAGGGGGCTGCTGCCGGGCAGGCGGGCATTGCCCGTGAACGCATGCAGCGCTTCGTCCGACGCCATCCAGTCTGCATCAAGCGCCAGCAGTTGCGCCACGTCGGTGCTGGTGCCTATCCAGTGCGGTTGGGGTAGGGGGGTGGGCTCCAATGCGGTGAAAAACGTGGGCCCCAGGCTGGCGAACGCACCCTGGCTGGTCCATTCCAGAGGCGAGGTGGCAGTGCTGGTGGCAAGCGGGTTCATCGCTGCATTGTCTCGCAGCCACGATGCCCCGGCCCTTGCAGGGCCATGCCCGCGCAGCGGATTTGGCGTTGGGTGGCGCAGCCCTTCAATGGGCCTTGTGACTTGGGGGAGGCTTCATCTGCGTATTGTGTGACTTGGCGTCTGACACAGCGACTCAGGCAGCACGATCTGAAAAATGGGCAAGCAGCCTGAGGCGCTGGCCCCGCCCGCCAACTGTCTGGCGCGCGACAGGTGTTGGCGCGAAGAAGGCAACGCTGCACACTGTGGCCCAGGCCGTGGGGCGCGCGAGGCCTTGCATCCATCTCAATCGGCAGCGGGCACCTAGGCGGCGGGCGATCGGTTGCAGGGCCGCGCACTGAGCCGGTTTGCGCACACTGGCCACGGTAGGATAAGGATTCCAATCAACATGATATTCAAGGAGCACACATGCTGGGCCTGATGCAAAGTCAACCACTGCTGATTTCTTCGCTGATCGAGTTTGCCGAACGGCACCACGGCGATGCAGAAATCGTCTCACGCAGGGTGGAAGGGGATATTCATCGCTACACCTACCGTGACCTTGCACGCCGTGCCAGGCAGCTGGCGAATGTGCTGGACGGCGTGGAGCTGCAGTTCAGCGACCGCGTGGCCACGCTGGCGTGGAATGGCTACCGCCACATGGAGATGTACTTTGGTGTGAGCGGATCAGGCCGTGTGCTGCACACCGTCAACCCGCGACTGCATCCTGATCAGATCGCCTGGATCGTCAACCATGCCGAAGACCAGGTGATGTGCTTTGACATCACCTTCCTGCCGCTGGTGCAGGCGGTGCACGCACGCTGCCCCACGGTGAAAAAATGGGTGGCGCTGTGCGATGCCGACAAGCTGCCAGCCGATTCGGGAATCCCCGGTCTGGTGAGCTACGAGACCTGGATTGGCGGCGCATCCACCGACTACGCTTGGCCCGTGTTTGACGAAAACTCGGCATCCAGCATGTGCTACACCAGCGGGACCACCGGCAACCCCAAGGCGGCGCTCTACAGCCACCGCTCGACCACGCTGCACGCCTATGCCGCAGCGTTGCCCGATGTGATGAACCTGTCGGCGCGCGATGCCGTGCTGCCTGTGGTGCCCATGTTTCACGTCAATGCCTGGGGCATTCCCTATTCGGCACCGCTCACCGGCTGCAAGCTGGTGTTTCCGGGGCCGGCCCTGGATGGCAAGTCGGTGTATGAGTTGATCGAATCGGAAGGGGTGACCTTTGCCGCAGGTGTGCCCACGGTCTGGCAGATGTTGCTGAACCACGTCAAGGCAGGTGGTTTCAGGTTCAGCACCCTCAACCGCACGGTGATTGGTGGTTCGGCATGCCCACCCGCCATGATCCATGCCTTCCAGGATGAATTTGGCGTGTCGGTCCTGCACGCCTGGGGCATGACGGAGATGAGCCCGCTGGGCACGCTGTGCACCCTCAAAAACAAGCATCAGGCGTTGCCGCGCGATGAGCAGATGAAGATCCTGCAAAAGCAGGGGCGCGCCATCTATGGCGTGGACATGAAGATTGTGGACAGCTCCGGTGCCGAGCTGCCCTGGGATGGCAAGACCTACGGTGACCTGCTGGTGAAGGGGCCATGGATCGTGGCCGATTACTACAAGAGCGAAGGCGGCAGCCCCCTGATCGCGGATGCGCAGGGGCGTGGCTGGTTTCCCACCGGTGACGTGGCAACCATCGACGCAGATGGCTTCATGCAGATCACCGACCGCAGCAAGGACGTCATCAAGTCTGGCGGCGAGTGGATCAGCTCCATCGACATCGAAAACATCGCCATGGCGCACCCCGCCATTGCCATGGCGGCCTGTGTCGGCATGCCGCATCCCAAGTGGGATGAGCGTCCGATCGTCGCGGTGGCCCTCAAGCCCGGCGCCGAAGTGAGCCGCGAGGAACTGCTGGCCTTTTACGAAGGCAAGACCGCCAAGTGGCAGATTCCTGATGACGTGGTGTTTGTCGATGCCATTCCCATCGGGGCCACGGGCAAGATGCTCAAGGCCAAGCTGCGCGAGCAACTCAAGGGTTACAAGCTTCCCGGCCTTTGATTTCGGGCGGGTGTGGCGCTCGGGGGAGCGCTGCATCCGCGGCATGCCAGTCGCATGGGTGATAGCTGCTAGGGGCAATCCCTGAGCGGTGGTTGGTGGCAACGCGGTACGCTGCGTTCGGTTGATTCAACAGGAGACAAGACAATGAAATTTGCTATCAAAGCAGTAGCTGCATCCATTATTCTGGCAAGCGCTGGTGGCGCTTTCGCCCAAAAAGGCGAAACCGTCAAAATCGCCTGGCTAGACCCGCTCTCGGGCCTGATGGCTGCGGTGGGTACGAACCAGCTCAAGAGCTTTCAGTTTCTGGCGGAAGAGTTCAACAAAAAGAATGCAGCCGGCGTCAAGTTTGAAATCATCGGCATCGACAACAAGCTGAGCCCGCAGGAAACCACCAGCGCCCTGCGTTCCGCAATGGACCAAGGTGCCCGCTATGTGGTGCAGGGCAATGGCTCTGGCCCGGCTTTGGCCATCATTGACGCGCTGGAAAAGCACAACGCCCGCAACCCTGGCAAGGAAGTGCTGTTCCTCAACTATGCCGCGGTGGACCCGGACCTGACCAACAGCAAGTGCAGCTACTGGCACTTCCGCCTGGATGCCGACACCTCCATGAAGATGGAAGCGCTGACCACTTACATGAAAGACCTTCCTGAAGTCAAGAAGGTCTACCTGATCAACCAGAACTACTCGCACGGCCACCAGGTTTCCAAGTTCGCCAAGGAAATCATGAAGCGCAAGCGCCCCGACGTGCAGTTTGTCGGCGACGACCTGCACCCGTTGGCACAGGTGCGCGATTTCTCGCCCTACATCGCCAAGATCAAGGCCTCGGGCGCCGACAGCGTGATCACCGGCAACTGGGGCTCCGACCTGGCGCTGCTGATCAAGGCCGCCAACGACGCGGGCCTGAACAACGTCAACTTTTACACCTACTACGGATCCGTATCCGGCAGCCCGACTGCCATGGGCGCTGCCGCTGCTGGCCGCGTGTACATGGTGGCTTATGCCCACATGAACCTGCCAGGCCCGCTGCACCAGATCGTGGTGGACTACAAGAAGAAGTTCAATGACGACATGTACACCGGCGCCGTGTACCACGCCTTCTCCATGCTGACGGAAGCCTTTGCCAAGACCAAGTCCACCGACCCGGTGAAGGTGGCGGCCACCCTGGAAGGCATGAAGTTCAAGAGCTTCAACGGCGAGGTGGAGATGCGCAAGACCGATCACCAGCTGCAGCAAGGCCTCTTCGTCTCGAAGTGGGAGAAGACGGGTGGCAAGTACACGATCGACTCTGAAAACACGGGCCACACGTTTGTTCCTGTGAAGTACTACGAGCCCTATGTGGCCAGTACGCCCACTTCGTGCCAGATGAAGCGTCCTTCCTGAGACCACTTTTTGAACGCAGGAGGCCCGACGTCCCTCGGGCCTCTTTTTTTGACCCAGAAATGAAGAATTTCAATGAATCTTGAGTTTTTCGTGATCTCTCTGCTGAACGGCGTCAGCTACGGGCTGCTGCTGTTCATGCTGAGCTCAGGCCTCACGCTGATCTTCAGCATGATGGGTGTGCTCAACTTTGCGCACACCAGTTTTTACATGCTGGGCGCCTATTTCGCCTACACCATTTCCAGCGTGGTGGGGTTCTGGCCCGCGCTGCTGCTTGCTCCGCTCGCAGTAGGCGCCCTGGGGGCCATTTTTGAACGCTACAGCCTGCGCCGTGTGCACAAGTTCGGCCATGTGCCCGAGCTGCTGGTGACGTTCGGGCTGTCTTACCTGATTCTGGAGCTGGTGCAACTGGTGTGGGGGCGGTCCACGGTCCCTTACGGGTTGCCCACGCAGTTGCAGGGGCCCTTGTTCACGCTGTATGGCACGCAGTTTCCCAAGTCACGATCGTTCGTCATGCTGGTGGCCCTGCTGATGCTGGTGTCGGTGTGGCTGCTGCTGACGCGCACCCGCATTGGTCTGGTGATTCAGGCCGCGCTCAAGCACCCCGAAATGGTGGAGGCGCTGGGCCACAACGTGCCCCGTGTGTTCATGCTGGTGTTTGGCGGCGGTGCGGCCCTGGCGGGGCTGGCCGGCGTGATCGGCGGCAACACCTATGTCACCGAGCCCGCCATGGCAGGCTCCGTGGGTTCCATCATCTTCGTGGTGGTGGTGGTGGGTGGCATGGGATCGCTGGCGGGTGCGTTTTTGGCGTCGCTGCTGATTGGCCTGGTGCAGACGTTTGCCGTGGCTATTGATTACTCGGTGGCATCTGCACTGCAAGGCATGGGCGTGGCGGTGTCTGAAAGCACCTTTGGCTGGCCTTTGCTCAAGCTCACGGTTTCGCAAGTGGCGCCCATCCTGCCGTATCTGTTCCTGGTTCTGATTTTGATTTTCCGCCCCAAGGGTCTGCTGGGTACACGGGAAGACTGAGGCTATGAAGACCACCACATCATCTATTTCTCCGGCCACGCAATACCACCGGTTCAAGCCGTGGAACGTGGGCCGCCTGGTCATCTGGAGCCTGTTTGCGGTCATGCTCATCGTTGCGCCCATGCTGTTTCGCAGCGGCCTGGCGTTGACCATGCTCTCGCAGATCGGTTATCTCATCATCATCTGCCTGTCTTACAACATGCTGCTCGGCCAGGGGGGCATGCTGAGCTTCGGTCACGCGGTGTATACCGGCCTGGGGTCGTTTCTTGCCATTCACGCGATGAACCTGGCCGGCGAGGGTGCGCTGCCTGTGCCTCTGGTGCTGATTCCTCTGGTGGGCGGCCTGGCGGGCATGTTCTTTGCCATCCTGCTGGGGTTCGTGACCACCAAGAAATCGGGAACCACCTTTGCCATGATCACGCTGGGCATCGGTGAGCTGGTGGCTTCGATGGCGCTGATGTTCCCCGAGTTTTTTGGCGGCGAAGGTGGCATCACTACCGACCGGGTGTATGGCAAACCGTTCTTTGGCATCACGTTCGGCCCCGCCATTGAGGTGTATTACCTCATCGCGGTGTATTGCTTTGTCTGCACCGCTGCCATGTTCGCCTTCACAGGCACGCCGCTGGGGCGCATTCTGAATGCCGTGCGCGACAACCCCGAGCGCGTGGAATTCATTGGCTACAACACCCAGCGCGTGCGCTATTTCGCGTTCATCATTGCGGGCTTCTTTGCCGGCATCGGGGGCGGGCTGGCGGCGATCAATTTCGAGATCGTCACGGGGGCCGACAGCGTAAACGTGCTTCGCTCGGGTGGCTACCTGCTGTTCACCTTTCTGGGCGGTGCCACGTTCTTTTTCGGGCCCATCATCGGCGCCGTGCTGCTGGTGTTTGCGTCGGTGCTGCTGTCTGAGCTTTCCAAGGCCTGGCTGCTGTACCTGGGGCTCGTCTTCCTGTTCATGGTGATGTATGCGCCCGGCGGCATTGCCAGCCTGATCATGATGAACCTGCGCCTGGCGAAGTTCGGCAAGTTGCGCGGCCTGTGGCCCTCTTATCTTGCGCTGGGTGGCACCGCACTGGTGGCCGTGCTGGGTGCGGCCGCCATGGTGGAGATGACCTACCACCTCCAGCTCAATGCCGCCTTGGGGCCTGACCTCAATTTCCTCGGGGCCACTTTGCAGGCCAACTCGGTGGGCAGCTGGTTTGGCGCAGGGTTTGTGCTGCTCACGGGGCTTGGGTTGTTCGAGTTGTGTCGGCGCCAGTTTGTGCAGCAATGGGGGGCGATCCAGGAAGAGATCGAACACGAAATCAAGCGGGGGGAGGCGCTGTGAACATGGCGACAAACGCACCTTGTGCGCTCGAACTGCGTGATCTGCGCAAGAGTTTTGGCAAGACAGAAATCATCCGTGGCGTGAACCTGGCCGTGCAGCCTGGCGAACGGGTCGCCATCATCGGCCCCAACGGCGCGGGCAAGTCCACACTGTTCAATCTGATCAGCGGGCGCTTTGGCCCCACCAGCGGCGAAGTGCTGCTCAATGGCCAGCGCATTGATGGCAAGGCGCCTTACGAGATCAACCGCATGGGGTTGTCGCGCAGCTTTCAGATTACCAACATCTTCCCCAAGCTGAGCGTGTTTGAAAACCTGCGCTGCGGAGTGCTCTGGAGCATGGGCTACAAGTACACCTTTTTGCGGTTTCTTTCGAACCTTGACGACGCCAACGAGCGCGCCAAGCAGCTCATGGAAATGATCAAGCTCGACAAGAAGCGTGACACCCTGGCGGTCAACCTCACCTATGCCGAGCAGCGCGCGCTGGAGATCGGCGTCACCATTGCCGGCGGCGCCAATGTGGTGTTGCTGGACGAACCCACGGCCGGCATGAGCCGCAGCGAAACCACGCGCTTCATTCACCTCATCAAGGAAGTGACCGAAGGCCGCACCTTGCTCACGGTGGAACACGACATGGGTGTGGTGTTCGGCCTGGCCGACAAGATCGCCGTGGTGGTGTATGGCGAGGTCATCGCCTTTGACACCCCCGACAAGGTGCGCGCCAATGCGCGCGTACAGGAGGCCTACCTGGGCTCCGCCGTTGCCGATGCGCAGGCGGGAGGACACTGACATGCTCACCATTGAAAACCTCCACGCCTACTACGGCAAAAGCCATGTGCTGCATGGTGTGTCCTTTGATGTCCAGCCCGGTGAAATCGTGGCCCTGCTGGGGCGCAACGGTTCGGGGCGGTCCACCACAGCCAAGGCCATCATGGGGCTTGTGGACTGGGAAGGCTCGGTGCAATGGAAGGGGCAGTCGCTCACCGGCAAGAAAGCCTACGAGATCGCCCACCTGGGCATTGGTTATGTGCCCGAAAGCCGAGACATATTCCCCAACCTCACGGTTCACCAGAATCTGCTGCTCGGGCAAAAAGGCAAGGGCAAGGGCAGCCGGTGGTCTTTTGACGACATGTACGGCATGTTTCCTCGCCTCAAGGAGCGCCAGCACACTGAAGCCGGCGTGATGTCGGGCGGCGAGCAACAGATGCTGACGCTGTGCCGCACGCTCATGGGTGACCCCGATCTCATCATCATCGATGAACCCACCGAGGGTCTGGCTCCCAAGATCGTCGAGTTGGTGGGGCAATACCTGCAGACCATCAAGGCACGCGGTATCTCGGTGCTGTTGATCGAGCAAAAACTCACCATCGCCATGACCATTTCTGACCGCACGCTCGTCATGGGACACGGGAGCATCGTTTTTCAGGGCACACCAGAAACCTTGCGGGCTGACAACTACGTTCGCAAAGAGTGGCTTGAGGTTTGACGCACGCATTGGCAGGGTAGGGAGTGGCTTGCACGAGGTTGCCGTTGATGTGCACTGCGCCCTGTTCCGGTGGCTGGTTTTGCCCTGGTGTGCAAGGCTTGCCTTCTTTTGTCCCGCCCGGGACAAAAGAGTGCAGCCAATGCCGGCAGAACTCTCTACAATAAAAATCGCACGACCGTTCTTTTTCTAATTTCCAAGGAACAACAGCATGACCGCTGAATACAAAGTCCACGGCCCCGTTGCCGTGATCACCCTGGCCAATCCTCCCGTCAATGGCCTCGGCCTGTCCACCCGTCAGGGCATTGTGGACGGTCTGAACCGTGCCAATGACGATGCTGCGGTGACGTCCATCGTCATCACCGGCGCGGGTGGTGCGTTTTCTGGTGGCGCCGACATCAAGGAGTTTGGCACCGACAAATCCCTGCAAGAGCCCAACCTGCACTCCGTGATTGCTGCGGTAGAGAATTCGCCCAAGCCCGTGGTGGCCGCAATTCACTCGGTCTGCATGGGCGGTGGGCTTGAGCTGGCCCTGGGCTGCCACTACCGCGTGGCTGCTCCCGGTTGCAGCGTTGCACTGCCCGAAGTCAAGCTGGGCATCCTGCCTGGCGCTGGCGGCACGCAGCGCCTGCCCCGCGTGCTGGGCGTGGAAGCGGCTTTGAACATGATCGTCAGCGGCGAAGCCATCAAGAGCGAAATGATCGGCATGCTGCCGGGCCAGAAGCTGTTCGACAAGCTGGTGGCCTCCCCTGAGGTGCTGGCCGCCGAGGCCTTGGCCTTTGCACAAAGCGTGGCCGATGTGCGCCCGCTGCCGCTGGTACGCAACCTCCCTTGCAAGCACCCCCAGGGCGACGCGTACTTCCAGTTCGCGCGCAACATGGTCAAGGGCATGAGCAAGAACTTTCCTGCACCCGCCAAGTGCGTGGACGCCGTCGAGGCTGCCACCAAGCGCAAATTTGCCGATGGCCTGCTGTTCGAGCGTGAGCTGTTCATCAACCTGATGTGGACGCCCGAGTCGCGCTCGCTGCGGCACCTGTTCCTGGCCGAGCGCGCTGCGAGCAAGATCCCTGATGTGCCTTCGGATACCCCCAAGCGCGATATCAAGGCCGTGGCCGTGATCGGCGCCGGCACCATGGGCGGCGGCATTGCCATGAACTTCCTGAACGCCGGCATTCCCGTGAAGATGCTGGAGATGAAGCAGGAGGCGTTGGACCGTGGCATCGCCACCATCCAAAAGAACTACGAAGCCCAGGTCAAGAAGGGCAAGCTCAAGCAGGATAAATACGAGCAGCGCATGGCCCTGCTGAGCACCACGCTGAGCTACGACGACCTCAAGGACGCCGACCTCGTGATCGAGGCCGTGTTTGAAGAAATCGGCGTCAAGGAAGCCGTGTTCAAGGAGCTCGACCGCGTGATGAAGCCCGGCGCCATCCTGGCCTCCAACACCTCCACGCTGGACGTGAACAAGATTGCCCATTTCACCAAGCGTCCGCAGGACGTGGTGGGCCTGCACTTCTTCAGCCCCGCCAACGTGATGAAGCTGCTCGAAGTGGTGCGCGGCGATGCCACCGCCAAGGACGTGCTCGCCACCGTGATGGCTATTGCCAAGAAGATCAAGAAAACCGCCGTGGTGTCCGGCGTGTGCGACGGCTTCATCGGCAACCGCATGATCGAGCAATACGGCCGCCAGGGCGGTTTCCTGCTCGACGAAGGTTGCACGCCCGAGCAGGTGGACAAGGCGATGGAGAAATTCGGCATGGCCATGGGCCCGTTCCGCATGGGCGACCTGGCCGGAAACGACATCGGCTGGGCCATCCGCAAGCGCCGCTACACCGAAAAACCCGACATGAAGTACAGCAAGACGGCTGACCTGCTGTGCGAAAAAGGTCGCTTCGGCCAGAAGACCGGCGCGGGCTGGTACGACTATGTGCCCGGCAAGCGCGACGCCATTCCGAATGCTGAAGTGGTCAAGATGATCGAAGACCACCGCGCCTCGCTGGGCATCACGCCGCGCAAGATTTCGGATGAGGAAATTGTCCAGCGCCTGGTGTTCAGCCTGGTCAACGAAGCCGCCTACATCCTCGAAGAAGGCATTGCCAACAAGGCCAGCGACATCGACGTGGTCTACATCTTTGGCTACGGCTTCCCGGTGTACCGCGGTGGCCCGCTGAATTACGCCAACGAGGTCGGCCTGTTCAACGTGGTGCAGGCCATGAACCGCTTTGCCAGGAACCCGCTGGACGATGCCGCGTTCTGGAAGCCCGCGCCGCTGCTGGCCAGGCTCGCTGCCGAAGGCAAGGCGTTCAACTGATTGATGCGAAGCCGCACCGCATGTGCGCGAGCCCTGCTTGCATATAGCCAGGCCGCCACAGGTGCGCTCCAACCCTGAAAGGATTTTCCATGACCTCCGCAGTGATTGTTTCCACCGCCCGCACCCCGCTTGCCAAAAGCTGGAAGGGTTCCTTCAACATGACCCATGGCGCCACGCTGGGCGGCCATGCCGTGCAGCACGCCGTGCAGCGCGCCGGCGTTGACCCGGCTGACATCGACGACGTGCTCATGGGCTGCGCCACGCCCGAAGGCGCCACCGGCGCCAACATCGCGCGGCAGATCGCCCTGCGTGCCGGCCTGCCCATCACCGTGTCGGGCGTCACCGTCAACCGTTTTTGCTCGTCGGGCCTGCAGACCATCGCCATGGCCGCGCAGCGCATCATTGCGGGCGAGGCCGATGTTTTCGTGGCGGGCGGCGTTGAAAGCATCTCCTGCGTACAGCAGGAAATGAACACCCACATGTTGCAAGACCTGGCTTTGGCCAAGGCCAAGCCCGAGATCTACTGGAGCATGCTGCAGACCGCAGAGCAGGTGGCCAAGCGCTATCACATCGGCCGCGAAGCCATGGACGAATATGGCGCCGCCAGCCAGCAAAAGGCCTGCGCCGCCCAGGCGGCTGGCTTGTTCGACGCTGAAATCGCCCCCATCACCGTGACGGCTGGCGTGGTAGACAAGGTCATGGGCCTGACCACCAGGCAAGTCACCGTGAGCCGCGACGAAGGCACGCGCGAAGGCACCACCGTGGAGGCCATCAGCGGCCTGCGCTCGGCGCTGCCGGGCGGCCTGATCTCGGCCGGCAACGCCAGCCAGTTCAGCGATGGCGCCGGCGCCTGCGTACTGACCAGCGAAGACTACGCCAGCAAAAAGGGCCTCAAGCCCCTGGGCCGTTTCCTTGGCTTCGCCGTGGCCGGCTGCGAGCCTGACGAAATGGGCATCGGCCCTGTGTATGCCGTGCCCAAGGTGCTCAAAAAACTGGGCCTCACGGTGCAGGACATCGACCTGTGGGAGCTGAATGAAGCCTTTGCCGTGCAGGTGCTGTATTGCCGCGACAAGCTGGGCATTCCGGCAGACCGCCTGAACGTGAACGGCGGCGCCATCGCTGTCGGCCACCCTTACGGTGTATCGGGCCAGCGCCTCACGGGCCATGCGCTCATCGAAGGCAAGCGCCGTGGTGCCAAGCGCGTCTGCGTGACCATGTGCATCGGCGGCGGCATGGGTGCTGCCGGCGTGTTTGAAGTGCTGTAAGCGCTGACGACGGGTTGAAACGCATGCGCCCCGCGCAAGCCGAACGGTTTGCGCGGGGCTTTTGCTTCGGTTCTGGTAGTTGCTGGCGCCTGTTTGGCGGGCGTTGGAGGAGGCTGCCGCCGCTGCCAACTCCTGTCATTCGATTCCGTTTGCGGTCACGCTCTTGCAGGCGAGCCCTTGTGAAACCGTATTGAATTTCGTCCCGCTTCTTTTGCCTGGTACATCGCGTCATCCGCCCGCTTCAGCACCTCTTCCTGGCTCAGGTCATGGTTCATGAATACAACCACTCCAATGCTGGCGGAGCAATAGTGCTTTACCACCTTGTGGGTTGCCGCCGTTTGTCCGACGGTCAACAGAAAGGGTTGGGCCAAAGTTGTGCGAATCTTTTCAGCAACAACCCCTGCCTTGGCATCAGGTTCCGTATCGCCAAGATCGCCCAATAAAACGACGAATTCATCGCCACCAAACCGCGCAACAGTGTCCATCTCGCGGACCGAGTCCGTCAGTCTTTTGGCAACCTCCATCAGCAATAGATCGCCCACATCGTGACCATGCGTGTCATTGAGTGTCTTGAAGTTGTCCAGGTCAAGAAACATGAGTGCCGCATAGGACGTCGTGCGCCTGCTGGCCGCCATGACCTGACCAAGGCGGTCAGTCAGAAGGCGACGGTTGGGCAAATTGGTTAATGCGTCGTGGAAAGCCAGTTGCCTGACTGCGTCTTCCAGCTCCTTTTGCACCGTAATGTCTTTTGCGATGCCCTCGGCACCAATGACCATGCCAGCCTCGTCTTTGATCGGCACAGCACTGGAGATGTGCCAGCGCCAGCTTTTGTCGGCGTGGCGAACCCTGTATTCAATATTGGTCTGCAATTGTCCCGTGGAAAACAACCCACTCAGTGCGGCTGTGCAAATCGAAAGATCTTCGGGGTGAACGAACTTCGAGATGGAATGACCCGCGACTTCTTCCAGCGGATGGCCCAAAAGGCTGGTCCACGCAGGCGAAACGAAAGTAAAAATACCATCCTCATTCAGCGTATAGATGATGTCGTGACTGTTATTGACGAGCAGCCGGAACTTTTCTTCGCTGGCAATCAATTTTTCCGTTCTCTCTGCTACGCGATTCTCCAGTGATGTTGTCAATTCCTTGTTGGCACTGAATTGCCGAGAGAGCGATGCCGCCATGTCCTTGAAGCGTTCAATAAGCTGGTGGTGCTCGGTCACGTTGCTCTGCGGCCAAACATGTTCGGCTCCCTTGCTCAGTTCCTCTGGCAACGACTTGGTAAACAGCGTTAGTTGCTCCACTCTCGCAACCGCAATTCGACTGAGGAACTCCGCCAGAACCAGGGAGGTAAACAGCAAAATGAACAGCAGTGCCAATACGCTGGTGTAGCGCGCGTAAAGCATTTTTTGAAAGGGCGCGACGGGTTGCTCCAATATCAATCGCCACTCTGACAGTCCACCTATCGGGCTATCCACAAGATAGGAAGATGCTTTCCATCGTTCTGAACTGGGTGTATTGGGCGGCAGTTTGGGCGCCCATTGAGAAATGGTGTCGTCGAGTCGATGCAGGCTGCCGTTGCTGCGTGCAAATGGTTGCATGACCTGCTGATCTTTGTGGTTCGTGAGGATCACATTGCCGTTGGTGTCCAGCAATGTGTAAAGCATCGTCTTGCTCTGGGCATTCTTTTCCAGAAATTGCTCTATTTCATTGAGACTCAGAACGCCTGCGACATGTCCGTTGAACTCATTCGCCTTCACGACAGGTGCGAGCACAGCAACAATCGGCTTTGGTACACCGATCTGCCCCAAGACGACCTCTGATAACATGGGTTTGAGGGACTCTTTCAGGCGTGGAATAAAAGGTCTGTCAGCGAAGTTCTTGCCAATGTTGCTCCGACCCAGTTCGTCAACCTGCGGTGAATATGCGGTTGTGGTGGAGGTGCTGTCCAAAAGTCCGACGCGCAAAAAATTGATGTCAGACCGGTGCGATTGCACCAGCCTGGGTTGCATTTGTGCCGGAGTGAGCGTCGTTGCCAGTGCGGCAAGATGGCTGATTTCATTGATCCGATTGTGCGACCAGACATCAATGCGATGGCGCACCAATTGGGTCTCGTGGACAAGATCGTTGCGAATCTGGAGATCAGTCTTTTTAAATTCGTCATGGCTTGAAACCATCAACAGAATCAATGCCGGGTACAGCGCGAAAAAAGACAAAAGGTTGTATATGAGGTCGCGATAAGCGATCTTTGCCGAACCTGTACCCAACGCGTATCCAGAGTAGAGAAGTCGTGCCAGCAGCGTGTTGGCCACTCCATTCACAGCCTGCTTGGTCATGGTAATGGTGGTGCTGCCCACTGAAGCATCCATCACGCCGTGATAGAACACGTAAACGAGTGGCATCCCAATGACGAGCCAATAAATGGCATCGGCCAGTACCATCCCGATGTTCTTGCGCCCCATCAGCAAGCCCACCGCGACCACTTCTATGGTCATAATGACGATGGCATAGGGGGTGATTCCAGAGAAAGTAGGTGACCACAGCAGCAATGGCACCCACCGCAACACCGCTGCCCAGTCCAAATAATTGCAAAGCAAGCATCGCGAAGACGCTGCCGAAAAGAAAATCGATATTGAGAAATATCGGATACTTAAAGTAGTTGCCGATCAAGCCAAGGGATATGAGGGCGAGCAACACACCGGCCCTGACCTGGATCGGCCACTGGCTGGACATATTCGCTTTTATTTTTTCAGTCCAATCGGCGGAGCCTTGATTGGTAAAAAATGGAAGGCCACGCTTGGTCATAAAACTGAAATAAAGACGGTGCTCATTGCGTCTGTGAGCAGCTAAATGTTACATTTTTTTCCATTTTATAGATTTGCCGTCTTGATGATGATCAATGTAGTTGCCAATGTCCGGCATGCAGACGTGTGGCTCTCTCACGGAGGGTGAGTGGCAGCGTGTTGGCCTGCCACAGGGCTGCGGCTTGCCAGTGTCGGCTTCCTCTGCCGGCCGCCAATCGGGGCGGCAAGCCTTCAACGATGGTTATGGGGCGATTCAAGCCAGTCACATCCGCACTTCCGTCCTGGCCGCCGCGATTTGCTGCAATGGCGATCGCTGGTAGCGCTTTTTCCGTCCGCGTCAAAGTGCAAAAAATCCAAAATTGATGTGGGGTCGGTTGCTGCAGCAGACCTTTCTTACCAGCCTTCCACAGTCGGGGGCGGAACGGCCTGCCAGCGGGCGGCTTCAAGTTGACAACGCAGCTTCGTCGCGCCGTGTCGCGCAGAGGAGATGCCAGGGGTGCGCGCCGCTCGACCGCATGGAGGCCGCGTCCAATCTTGCTGGTTCTCAGAGCGCAGTCCGCCAATGGGGTTAACCCCGGTGTAGGCGCCGGCTGCTTTGATGACAATCAATTTTTTGGCCTGAATATGGGCCTACCGGAGTTGCTGTTTGTGAGTCAACTTGTTGCGCCTGATGAAATTCCCCGCTGGATACCCGGCCAGCTGACGCTTGACAGCGTGCCGGTCGGTTGGGATCAGGTGACGCTCAAGGGCTATCAGTACACGTCCCTTGACGTTGAAATTCCTTCCATGCGCGACTACATGCTCGTGCGTTACAAGTGCGATGACGCGGTCATGAGCCGGCGCGCAGGTGGCCCTTGGCGCAGCGAGCGGGTCGGGCGGGGCGTGTGTTCTCTGCTGACCCGCGGCGAGTCGTCGCAGTGGAAGTGGGACCGCCCGATCGACGTCACCCACCTCTACCTGGCTCATTCCGAGCTGTGCCGTGTCGCGGAGGACGTCTTCGAACGAACCATCAGCGATGTGGGCATGGAAGACTGCGTCCGTGCCGAGGACGGTGTCCTTCCCGGCCTCGTGTCCGCTTTCGAGTCCGAGCTGGAAAGCGGCGGGCTCGGCGGAGGTCTCTACCGGTCGGCCCTTTTGAACCAGCTTTGCGTTCATCTGCTTCGCCGCTATGCCAAGGCCGGCGTGCGCGAGGTGCCGCTGGCCGGTCGCATGGCCGAGTGGCAACGGCGGCGCATTGTCCAGTATGTCGAGGACAACCTGGATCGCAACCTCAAGCTCGACGAGATGGCCCGCGAGGCGGGCGTCAGTGTCTCCGGGCTGATCCGCAAGTTCCACGCAGAGTTCGGCTGCGCACCCCACGCCTACGTTTTGCGTCAGCGCCTGGAGCGTGCCCGGCGACTCCTCGGCCGTCCGGTGTCTGTGCCACTGAAGTGCATTGCCGTGGACTGCGGCTTCTCCGACCAGAGTCACCTGGTGCGGCACTTCAAGCGGGCGTTCAAGCAAACGCCCGTGGAGTACCGCAGCACGGTGAACGCGGTGGCACCACTCGAGCCCGACCACAGCATCGACTGTCCGGCCTGATGGGCGAGCAGGCAGTCGACGCCACGATGGTGGCGGGCGACGGTGGCCTGTGTTTCCTTGAGACTGCCAATCTTTGCGGATTGGCAGCCTTTGCGCCTCAATTAAGTTGCGAAATGAACTTGGTGGTCAGGTAGCCGTCGAAGGTTTCGCTGCCGCCCTCGCTGCCATAGCCACTTTCCTTGATGCCACCGAACGGTGTCTCGGCCAGCGCCAGCCCGATGTGGTTGATGGACACCATGCCCGCTTCAAGCCCGCGCGAGATCTGGTGCGCGTTATTCAGTGACGTGGTGAAGGCATACGACGCCAGGCCGAAGGGCAGGCTGTTGGCGCGCGCGAGCACTTCTTCCACCGTCTTGAATCGCACCATGCCGGCCATCGGGCCGAAGGGCTCCTCGGTCATGAAGCGCGAGTCGTCGGGCAAGTCAGCCAGCACCGTGGGGGCGAAGAAGTTGCCGTCGCCTTGCAGCCGATGGCCGCCCGCCACGATCTTGGCGCCGCGCTGGCGGGCGTCTTCCACGAAGCCCTCCATGGCGGCAACGCGGCGCGGTTGCGCCAGCGGCCCCATGCGGTTGGTTTCAACCAGCCCGTCACCGACCGCCAGGGCCTGCGCCCGCTGCGCGAATCGTTCGACGAAACGGTCGTACACACCGTCCTGCACATAAAAGCGCGTGGGGGAAATGCACACCTGTCCCGCGTTGCGGAACTTGAAGCCAGACAGCACGTCTGCTGCCCGGTCGATGTCCGCATCGTCACAAACGATCACGGGCGCGTGGCCGCCAAGCTCCATGGTGCTGCGCTTCATGTTCGCACCGGCCAGCGCAGCCAGCTGCTGCCCGACGGGCGTGGAGCCCGTGAAGGAAATCTTGCGCACGATGGGCGAGCGGATCAGGTAGTCCGAGATCATCCCGGAATCGCCGGACACCACGTTCAGCACGCCCGGTGGCAAGCCGGCGTCATGAAAGAGCTCGGCGATCGCCTGCACCGAGGCCGGTGTGTCGCTGGAGCCCTTGAGGATAACCGTGCACCCGGCGCCAATGGCCGCGACCACCTTGCGAAAGGCCTGGCTGAAGGGGAAGTTCCAGGGTGAGAACGCCACGCACACGCCAATGGGTTCACGCAGCACGGTCTGCTGGACGCTGGCATCACGGGGCGGAATAAGGCGGCCATAAATGCGCCGGCATTCCTCCGCATGCCACTCGGCGTGTTCGGCGCAGACTGCCACTTCGCCCACGCCTTCGGCCAGGGGCTTGCCCTGCTCCAGGGTGAGGTTGCGGCCGATCTGCGGCGCACGTTCGCGGATCAATCCTGCGACGGCTTTCAGCACTTGCGCGCGCTGCATCGCCGTGCTGTTGCGCCACGACGCGAACGCGCGCTGGGCCGCTGCCAGTGCCATGTCAAGGTCGGCCTGGGTGGCATGCGGCAACTGGCCGATCACCTGGTTGTTGGCCGGGTTCAGGACATCCTGTTCGCGGCGGCCTTCGCCGCGCAGCATTTGTCCGTCGATGTAGAGGCTGAGTTGGGGGTACATGGTGGGTTGTTCTTTCAGAAGCTTATGGGATCAGGACTGCGCGCCCGATCACCTTGCCGTGGTGCAGGTCGTCGATGGCCTGGTTCACCTGGGCCATGGGGCGGCGCGACACCGGAATCGACTTCATGCCGGTGCGCTTGACCAGCTCCACCAGCTCTCGCAGTTCGGCCAGGGTGCCGACGTAGCTGCCCTCGATGCACAGCGGGCGCAGCGGGATGGTCGCCAGGGAGATGGTCAGATCACCGCCCATCAGCCCGCAGATGACGATGTGGCCGCCGCGCCGGGCGCTCTGCATGGCCAGCGATACGGTGGCGGACGAGCCCACCAGGTCCAGAATCTGGCCGGCACCGCCTTCAGTCGCCGCGATGATCTGGCTGGTCGCATCGGCAGCCTTGCCGTCGATCACTGCCAGCGCGCCGGCTGCCAGCGCGGCTTCGCGCTTGGCAGGGTCGATGTCCACCACGATCGCGCCTTTGCCGCCAAGGGCCTTCAGCACCTCGATGGCCATCAGGCCCAGGCCTCCGGCACCAATCATGACGACGGGTTCGCGGTGGATGCCTTCGCCCAGTTTCTTGATGGCGCTGTAGGTCGTCACGCCCGCGCAGGCCAGAGGCGCCGCCTCGGCATCGTCCAGACCGTCGATGTTGACCAGGTAGCGCGGGTGGGGAACGATCACGTAATCGGCAAAGCCACCGGGGCGTGCCACGCCAAGGGCGCGGCCCTTCAGGCACAGGTTTTCATCGCCGCGCAGGCAGGTGGGGCATTCGCCGCAGCCGATCCAGGGGTGGATGACGTAGCGGGAGCCGGTCGGGACTTCGCCGGCATCCGGTCCGGCTGCCACCACCTCGCCACAGATTTCGTGGCTGAGGATGAGGGGCGGCTTGATGCCCCGGTCTGCCAGGTTCATGCGCTTGCCGCCGCCCAGGTCGTAAAAACCTTCCCAGATGTGCAGGTCGGTGTGGCAAAGGCCGGCGGCCTTCACACGCACGAGCACCTCGGTTCCCACGGGCTGCGGAGTCTCACGCTCGACGAGTTCAAGCGGCTTTGAATGGTGCATCACGCAATAACAGCGCATGGTGTGTGTTTCCTTGATTATCTGGATTTCAAAAAATGGCAGGCGCTACATCGAAGCGGCCATTGCCTGATGACAACTTGCCATAACTGAGCCATCCCATTTCAGGCGGCCGCAGGTGCCCGGCGGCCGCCTGCGCGATCAATACAGCTTCAGCAGGCGCAGGTTGACCTGGTTGTTGGCCTTGAAACCTTCGCGCACATGGATGTCGCGGCCATAGGTGGCAATCAACTGCAGGTCGGGCTGCATGAACCACGCGGTGCCCACGTTGAACTTGGTGGTGGACTGGCGGTTGCTCTGGTCCACGCCGCCCACCTTGGTCTCGCCACCGAAGGTGTGGAACAGACCGCCGCGCAGGTCCAGCGTCGGGCTGAGCTGGTAGCGCAAATGGGTCTGCAGCTGATACAGGGGCTTTTGCTTCAGCGTGGTCGCGCCGCCTGCGCCGTCGTTGTAGTCGTCGTTCTTGCCAAAGAACGTGACGTCACCCCCGTAGTCCCAGTTGATGCCGGGCGCCAGTTCGACGATGCCGCCGGCCTGCAGCGCAAACTTGTAGCGGTTTTCGCCCAGACCCAATGACTGGTTGCGGTCGTACGAGCCGGTCGGGACGTATAGATAGGGCGTGATGGCGAAGTGGTTCTTGTCGCCGGGTTTGGTGAACCAGATTGCGGATGCAAGGATCAGGTCGCCCACGCTGCTTTTGGAGCCCAGTCCCGCGATATCGTCCTTGGCATTCAGGCGGCCAAAGGGCAGCAGAAACTGCGGATCGATGATGAGACCGCCCACCTCCATGTAGCGCACAGCGCGCAAGATGCCCACGGTGGAGTTGAGCTGCGGATTGATCGCTTGCCGGTTGCCCTGGCTGTACAGCCTGTCGCGCGTGGTGTGCTGGCCATAGAGCAACAGCGCGGTGGTGCCGGCTGGCATTGGGGTGTAGTCACCGGCGTCAAATTCGATGGCGCTGGCCGTGCCGGCTTGCGTCAGGGCAGTCAGTGCAGCGGCCAGGGATGCCAGTCGCTTGAAAAATTGCTTCATTGGTTTGTCTCCTGATGGGGTGTTTTCTTGTGCTCGCAGCAACGCCCCGGACTACCCGCTCGCGGCTTGAGTCCGGCGCGTTGCGGTTGACGATCAGTTGGCTGTGTAGCCGCCGTCAACGACCAGTTCTGCGCCATGCACGAACGAGGATTCGTCCGAGGCCAGGAACAGCACCGCCTGCGACACCTCTATGGGCTGCGCCGGGCGCTTGAGCAGCGTGGGGCCGAGCAGCGCCGGGCGAATGATTGGGTCATCCAACATCGCCTTGGTCATCTGGGTTTCAATCACGCCCGGATGCACCGAGTTGACGCGGATATTGAACGGTGCCAGATCCACCGCGCAAGACTTGGTGAACAAACGCACCGCGCCCTTGGAGGCTTCGTAGGCGCTGGCACCGGGGGCACCAACCAGGCCGTAAATGGACGACACGTTGACGATGGTGCCGCCACCGGCTTTTTGCATCAGCGGCACTGCCGCCCGCGTGCCGATGAACAGGCCGCGCACGTTCACGTCGAAGACGCGATCCCACTCTTCGTTGGTCGTGTCTTGCATCGGCTTGAGGATCAGGATTCCGGCGTTGTTCACCAGCACATCCAGACGGCCAGCGCGCTCGGTGATTTGGGCCAGTGCGGCGTTCCATTGGGCTTCTTGCGTCACATCCAGCTCCAAAAAGTCGGCCTTGCCACCGTTTTTGCGGATGCTGTCCACGGTGGCTTGCCCCTCTGTCGCATTCACGTCGGCCACGAACACCCAGGCCCCCTGGGCTGCCAGCAGCTCGCTGTGCGAGCGGCCCATGCCCATGGCACCACCGGTTACCAAAATCACTTTGTTTTCTACGCGTTTCATGTTGTCTCCTTGGTTGATGTTTTAAAAATGCGCGCTTACTGGAATACGAAACCCTCGTAACCCTTGTTTTGCACCGCCGACAGCTCTTGCCGGTAAGCACCCAGGCCCGCCAGGTAGAAGTACACGGTGTTGGTTTTGCCGGGGATGTTTGCGCCAAAAATCCAGGAGTCGGCCTTGGGGAACAGCGTCATGTTGGCGATGTCCTGGCAGGTCTTGGTCCAGCCGGCTTCGGCGGCGGTGGTGGCCTCCACGGTTTTCAGGTCCTTGGCGTTCACATCCTTGATCAGCGCGGCAATCCACTCGACCTGGCTCTCGATGGACGGTGGCAGGTTGGTGAAGGGGCCGTTGGGGCCCAGCACCATGAACATGTTGGGGAAGTTGGCATTGGCCACGCCCATGTAGCTGCTAGGGCCTGATTTCCACTGCTCTTGAATCGTCAGGCCATTGCGGCCACGGATGTCGATCTTGGTGTAGTTGCCATCCACCGCGTCAAAGCCAGTGGCAAAAATCAGCATGTCCAGTTCGTGCTCCACGCCATCGGTGGTTTTGACGCCCTTGGGGGTGATTTCGACAATCGGGTTGGCCTTGACATCCACCAGATCGACATTGGGCCGGTTGTAGGTGGCGTAGTAGCCGCTGTCGCACAGCGGGCGCTTGGCGTACAGGTCTTGCGGCATGAGCTTGCGTGCCGTCTCGGGGTCCTTGACGATTTCGGCAATCTTGCTGCGGATGAAGTCTTGCGCCGCCTTGTTGGCGCGCTCATCGGTGGCGATGTCGCAGAAGGTCTCGAACATGAAGCGGAAACCACCGCCGTTGTCCCAGGCTTTCTGGAACACAGCTTGGCGCTCTTCTTCCGACACGCTCATGGCCGAGACGGTGCTTTCCTTGAAGCCAAAGGCCACCACCGAGCCCATGACCTGGTCCCAGATCTCGTCGTAGTTCTTCTTCACTTCGGCCACGTACTCGGGCGTGACCGGGCCATTGCCCACCGGCACGCTGTACTGCGGCGAGCGCTGGAATACCGTCAGGTGCTCGACCTTGGGCGCAATCGCGGTAATGACCTGGGTGCCGGTGGAGCCCGTGCCAATCACGCCCACGCGCTTGCCGGCGTATTGCACATCATCGGGCCAGTTGCCGGTGTGCAGCCACTCGCCCTGGAAGGTGTCGAGCCCCTTGATCTTGGGGACGTTTGTGGCCGAGAGCAGGCCCAGCGCGGTCACCAGGAATTTGGCGGTGTAGGCCTCGCCGGTGTCGGTTTTCACTTCCCACAGGTTGGTGGCTTCGTTGAAGTGGGCGGCGGTGATGCCGGTGTTGAGCTGGATGTCGGGGCGCAGGTTGTGGCGGTCGGCCACATGCTCCAGGTACGACAGAATTTGCGGCTGCGTCACATAGCGCGTGGTGATGTGCATCTCTTGCAGCAGCTCTTTGTCCCAGGAGTAGCAATAGACAAAGCTCTCGGTGTCGGAGAGCGCGCCGGGGTAACGGTTCCAGTACCAGGTGCCGCCCACGCCGCCGGCCTTGTCAAAGACGCGCACTTTCAGGCCCTGCTCGTCGCGCAGCTTTTTCAGCATGTACATGCCGCCAAAGCCGGCACCGATGACGATGGCGTCCAGATGTTGGGTTTTTTTCATGGTTGATCTCTCTGTGTGTTGCGGCCACAGCTGCGCCCAGCGGCGACGTAGTGGCCCGCGTTGTTGCAATGAAATGAAGAAAACTTCCCCAAGGCCCTCTGGCCCAGGGGTGCCTGGCTAACCGGCGCTCAGGCGCGCTTGAACCACTGGGCAATGCGCCGCAGCTCGTCGTCGGCCTCGGGGGCTCGGCCCGCCAGGAACGGGAAGACGTGCTGCATGCCGTCAACCACCGACAGCGTGACGTTCACGCCGGCAGCCTTGGCGATGCGCGCCAGATCCTGCGCGTTGTCTAGCAGGGTTTCGGCACTGCCGGCGTTGATGTACAGGCGCGGAAAGCCGGTGTAGTCGGCCTTCAGCGGATTGGCCAGCGGGTCGGTGCGCGAGCCCTTCTCGCCCAGGAACATGCCCGACATGGCCTCCAGCACGGCCTTGCTGACCAGGGCGTCCGTGGCCGCGTTGGTCTGCAGCGTCTTGCCGACATGTTCCATGTCGAGCCAGGGCGAGAAGGCAATCACCGCGCCCGGCAGCGCCACGCCGTCCTGGCGCAGCTTCAGCACGGTGGAGATGGCCAGGTTGCCGCCAGCCGAGTCGCCGCTGGTGACGATGTCTGCCGCCTTGAAGCCGCGCGCCAGCAGTTCTTTATAGACAGCCGTCGAGTCTTCAATCTGGGCCGGGTACGGATGCTCGGGGGCCCGGCGGTAGTCGATCACCACCGCAGTCACGCCCAGGTGCTTTGCCAGATGACCGGCCAGCTTGCGATGGCTGGCGGCCGAGCCCACGGCAAAGCCACCGCCGTGCGTGTACAGGATGACCTTCTTGGCGTCAGCGCCTTGGGGCAGGGCCCAGATGGCTTCCACACCGGCGAGCACTTCCGACTTGTAGGTCACGTCTTCGGGCTCGAGCGTCGGTTGATGCCACTCGTCGTACAGGCTGCGCAGGTCGGCGATGGTCATCGCGGGATTGGCGGCCATGCGGTCCGACCAGGACTGGTACAGCGCGCGCAGAAAATCGGATTGGGGTGAAGTACCCATGCATGTCTCCTTCGGTTGTGGTGAGCAGTGGCTGATTATTCGGAGGCAGTGCCCTCCCGTATTGAAGGTCCTGCGCACGCGCGTTGTAGAAAATGCGCAGTGACGGATGGTTCTACGGGTAAACCCCCGGGATTCACGGACCCAATGGCATTCCATTGCCACAGCAGGGGCGTGGCCGCAGCAATGTGCGGGAGCGGTCGGCCTGGGTCACCCTCATCGCCGCGTCGCGCAACGGACATGTCCGACGGGGTGTGCCCACCCATAATTTGCCGCATGACGACCCTGCGCTCCACCCTCGAATTCCTGCTCTACAACTGGCTCCAGGCCGAATCGCTCACCGCGCGCGAGCGCTTTGCCGACCATTCGCGCGAGACCTTTGATGCCGTGCTTGACACCTGCGAGCGCATCGCGCGCGAGAAGTACGCGCCGTTTAACCGCACGGTGGACACGCAGGAGCCGCATTTCGATGGCGAGCGCGTCACGTTGCCGCAGGCCACCAAGGATGCGTATGACGCCTACGCTGCCTCGGGCATGCTCAGCGCCGCGCAGGATTACGACATGGGCGGCATGCAGTTGCCCTACACGGTGGACGCGGCGGCCAATGCTTTTTTTGCCGTGGCGTCGATCAGCATCAGCTCCAGCCTGCTGAGCGTGGGCAATGCCAACCTGCTCATGGTGCATGGCACCGATCTGCAGAAGAAGGTGTTTGCGCTCAACGAGTTTTCGGGGCGCTTCTCGGGCACCATGTGCCTGAGCGAGCCGCAGGCGGGCTCCAGCTTGAGCGACGTGGCCACGCGCGCTGTGCCGGATGGCGAAGCGTTTGAAAGTGACCCGCTGGGCCCGCGCTACCGGCTTACGGGCAACAAGATGTGGATTTCGTCGGGTGAGCACGATCTGTCGGAAAACATCGTGCACCTCGTGCTGGCCAAGATTCCGGGGCCTGACGGCAAGCTGGTGCCGGGCACGCGCGGTATTTCGCTGTTCATCGTGCCCAAGAAGCTCGTCAATACCGAAGGCGAGCTGACCGGCGTGCGCAACGATGTGGCGCTGGCGGGCCTGAACCACAAGCTGGGCTGGCGCGGCACCACCAACACGCTGCTCAACTTTGGCGAAGGCAAATACCCGGTGAAGGGCAGGGCGGGGGCTGTGGGCTACCTTGTGGGCCAGCCTGGCAAGGGCCTGGCGTGCATGTTCCACATGATGAACGAGGCGCGCATCGGCATCGGCATGGCCGCCACCATGCTGGGCCTGGCGGGCTATTACGCCAGCCTGGACTACGCCAAAAACCGCCCGCAGGGCCGGCTGATGGGGGCGAGTGGCAAGGACGCTGGCCAACCGCAGGTGCGCATCATCGAGCACGCCGACGTCAAGCGCATGCTGCTGGCGCAAAAGAGCTACGGCGAGGGCGCGCTGGCGCTCAACCTGTTCTGCGCCCGCCTGGTGGACGAGCAGCACACTGGAGTGCCCGAGGCTGCCGACGAGGCGCGCCTGCTGTTGGAAGTGCTTACCCCCATCGCCAAAAGCTGGCCCAGCGAGTTCTGCCTGGAGGCCAACTCGCTGGCCATCCAGATCCACGGCGGCTACGGCTACACGCGCGACTTTCCGGTGGAGCAGTACTGGCGCGACAACCGCCTGAACATGATCCACGAGGGCACGCACGGCATCCAGGCGGCCGATCTGCTGGGCCGCAAGGTGCTGATGGAGAACGGCCGGGGCATGCAGCTGCTGTCCGCGCGCATGCAGGCCACCATGGCGCAGGCTGTCGCCGTGCCTGAATTGGCAGCCTCTGCGGCGCAGCTGGGCGATGCCTTGCAGCAGGTGGGCGCTGCCACGCAGGCCGCCTGGGCCACCGGCAACCCGGCTGAGGCACTGGCCAATGCCGTGCCCTACATGCAGGCCTTTGGCCACACCGTGCTGGCCTGGGTGTGGCTGGATGTGGCGCTGGCCACGCTGCGTGCAGATGCTACGCTTTCAATAGCTGCTAGCGCAGGTCGAATGGGCGCTGCACGCTATTTCTATCATTATGAGCTGCCAAAAATTGGCGCCTGGCTGAATGTGGTGAACAGCCGCGATACCACCTGCGCCGCGCTCAGCGAAGCGGCGTTTTAGGCTGCTGACAGCTCACATACCAACGTTGCGTGGTCTGCGCGCTGTCGTGCATACCGACAGGAGCCAGCCCATGCCGATGGCCAGCAGCACCGAGGTGATTTCAGCGGTGCGGGTGGGCAGATAGCGCTGCGTCCATTCGCACGCCAGTGCAAGCACCGCCGTGCAGATGGTCATGCCCACCAGCAAGGCGCCGTTGCGCACCGTGCTCCAGAGGATGGCGCCAAAGCACAGGCATTCAAACGCCCGCGCGGTGATTGCAGACTGCACCCAGGTCGAGAGCGTGGAAGCAAACGGCATCCATTCCATGTCGGCCGGCGGCGTGCGCCACGCCCAGGGCCAGATCGCGTCGAGCAGGTAGGTGGCCAAGGCCACCCATGCGGTGGCCGCCCAGCGTGCCCCCAGCGCCCACGTATCCAGCCAGCGCCACAGCAACCAGCCGCCCCCAATGCCCAGCACCACCGCCATGCCCGGCGACTGACCCACGACCACGAATTTGCCTGCCAGCACCGCCAGTGTGGCCAGCAGGGCCAACGTGTGTGTGCGGTGCGCCAGATGGGCGGTGCGGGCCAGGTGCGCAATGGCAGACAAGCCAATCACCGCTATGCCCACATGCAGCAGCATGCGCCGCGGCTGCCACAGGTCTTGCTGCCACAGCGACTTGACGTTCTGCGCCACCGAGGAAACGTCCAGCGTGGGAATCAGCGGATACAGCTCTGCCACCCACCACAGCGCGATCAGCACCAGCGTGAACTGGTCGGCATCGGCCCAACCCTGGTGCCGGTTCAGCAAGTGACCCACACGCCACCGTGCGGCAAACCCGGCGCCCCAGCCCAAGGCATAGCCCGCCATGTTGAAGATGACATCTGAAAGTGCAGGGGTGCGGGGCAGGAATTTTTGCAACCATTGCAGCGCGCTGGCCAACACTATCGCCGCCACCAGCCAAGCGGCAAAAAACACCCACTTGCGCGGACGCCCCTGCCCAGCCCAGCCCAGCAGCCCACCCAGGGGCACAAACAACGCGATGTTTTCGATCAGGTCCACCAGACCGATGCGGCCGCTCCAGATGAACGCCTGTGGCGCATTGAAGTTCCACTGGAAGGGAAACAGCGAGCCATACGCAACGAGCAATACAACCAGCGCCAGCGCGACCGGGAGGCCTCGCGAGCGATCATCGACAGATTTCATGGGCGCCTCGGGTCTCTGAATCCGGGATCACACCATACAACACCCTGCAGTGGGCCTTGCTCTGGCCGCACTCGACTCGGATGCTTTGAAAAATATAGCTGTCAACGCTTGCTGGATGGGGGTTGCACGCTATTTTTGCCCTGATGGCTGCCGAGAATTGTTGACGGCCTGCCACGGGTGCGCGCGCCCGACGATGTCTCGCGCGCCGGGCGCTCAGGCAATCGATCAGCGCTGTTGGCGGCGGCGAATCGATGCAAGCCCTGCGAGCGCTATTCCGAGCAGTGCAAGCGAGCCGGGCTCGGGCACATTGTTGGGATCTTCAGGGTTGTTGGCCGAGCGGCCGAAGCGCAGGTCGTCAAACCCAAGAATGTCGTTTGTCGCATTGAAAGTCACGCTGGAGATCAGCTGACCGTAGTCAATGAAACCAATGAAAGCGCCGCCACCGTTGATCGCCGAGGGCATGTTGATGGTCTGTGTGACCGAGGAACCATCCACGTACGTGATGGTTTGCTGCGGAACCAGATTGGTCTGCAGGCCGTTCACGAAAAAGCCGAAAGCATCCACTGCGTTGACGAAGGAAAAAGTGACCGAGCCGCCACTTACGGTCCGAAAGAGTGCGCCACCCGCAGTGGTATTGAATCCGCACACGGCGCCACATCCGGGGGTTCCGGTGTTGGTCGTGCCGCCGGTGATGGTGAGGTTGGCAGGCAGGGGGGATTCGAAATCCACGGTGTTCAGGGCCCCAGCCACCGAAAGGAACGATGCCGCGGCTGCGGTCGAGTTCACCATTTGCGCGAGCGTGGTCACGTTGTTGTCTGCAGCCAGATACGTTACGGGCGCAGCGTGCACAGCAAGGCAGGCACCCGACAGGATGCCTGCGATAGTGAGTTTTTTTGTCATCGACATGGTGGGTTCTCCTGGATGGTTTTCTGAAGCCACTGTTACAAAGCACGCTTTGTGCCAATAAAAAAAATCTTTATGAATCAATGGTTTGCTGTCTTTTCAGCCGCCAGTAACGTCTCGGTTGTAAATAAATTCGACAGGTCAATCGGGTGATTACGCCGAGCTTCTCATCCGTGTCTTCCAATCGCGCAGGCGACAGACCACGCCGCTACGTCAACGCACAATGCATCGCGACGCAGTGCCAGACCGGTTGCTGGCAGCGACCCCATTCAATTCAGGAGACAACGACATGACCCGCACCATCCAGCAATTGTTTGACCTCACGGGCAAGACGGCCCTTGTCACCGGTGGCTCGCGCGGGCTGGGCCTGCAGCTGGCGCATGCGCTGGGCGAGGCCGGTGCCCGGATCATGCTGAGCTCGCGCAAGGCGTCTGATCTGGAAGAAGCCACGGCCGACCTGCAGGCTGCCGGCATTGATGCGCGCTGGATTGCCGCCGATTGCTCGCAAGAAGCCGACATCCGGCGCCTGGCCGATGAAACGCTGGAGCGCATGGGCCATGTGGATATTCTGGTCAACAATGCCGGCGCCACCTGGGGAGCGCCCGCCGAAGACCACCCCCTAGAGGCCTGGGACAAGGTGATGAACCTCAATGTGCGTGGCTACTTCATCCTGAGCCAGCACATTGCCAAACACACCATGATCGCGCGGCGCAGCGGCAGTATCATCAATGTGGCGTCCATCGCGGGCCTGGGCGGCAACCCGATTGGCATGAACACCATTGCCTACAACACCTCCAAGGGCGCAGTCATCAATTTCACGCGTGCGCTGGCCGCCGAATGGGGCAAGTACAACATCCGCGTCAATGCCATCTGCCCGGGGTTCTTTCCCAGCAAGATGACGCTGGGCACCCTCAAGGCCATGGGCGAAGAGGCACTGGCTGCCCACGCCCCGCTGGGCCGGCTGGGCGACGACGAAGACCTCAAGGGTCTGTGCGCCCTGTATGCCTCGGATGCGGGCAAGCACATCACGGGCCAGTGGCTTGCGGTGGATGGTGGCGTGAGCGTGGTCACGGGCGGATGAGCGTGCAGGGCGCCGCTTTTGGGGCGGCCCGTTGTGTGCCGGGCTGCCCGAATGGCCCGGACGCTGCCGTCCTGCAGGTTGCCGCCATGCTGGCCAACCGCCCCTGTCGCCCCCCAATATGGCCACATCAGCCTTGCAAGACTATGCTTGCTGCCTTTTTGTAAACCCTGGAGTTGCCTGTGTTGAATTTTGGTGCCGAAATCCCCTTTGTCAGCCATCTTGGTTTCACGCTGCACCGCATGGCGGGGGGCGAGTCGGAGCTGCATTACGAGGCACGCCCAGAGCACCTGAATTCGTTTGACGTAACCCACGGCGGTGCATCAATGACCTTGCTGGATGTGACCCTGGCCACGGCAGCGCGCAGTGACACGCCCGAATTCGGCGTGGTCACCATCGAGATGAAGACCAGTTTCATGCAGCCCGCGCGTGGGCCGCTGGTGGCCAAGGGGCGGTTGATCCACCGCACCGCCAGCATGGCTTTTGCCGAAGGCACGGTGTATGACGCCGAAGGCCGCATTTGCAGCCACGCCACGGGCACGTTCAAGTATGTGCGGCGCCAGCCTGCCGACGCCGCAGCGGGGCCGCGGGCCATTTCAACCGATTGAGGCGTGCCGAGGCGCAGCGCTGTGCCGGCACCAGTTTTTTGAATCAAAACGGGCTCTAGCGCTTTATGGTAAAGCGCTGGTAGCTATCAAAATAGTAGTAAAAAGGAGGCTCTCATGCCAAGCAATCAACAAATCGTTCTCGACAACCGCCCCCAGGGTGAAGCCGTGGCCAGCAACTTCAAGCTGATTGCCACGGATACCCCCGCGCTCAAGGATGGCGAAGTGCTGGTGCGCCACCACTTCCTCAGCCTCGACCCCTACATGCGCGGCCGCATGAACGAGAGCAAGAGCTATGCGGCCAGCCAGCCGCTGGGCGAGGTGATGATCGGCGGCACCGTGGGCGAGGTGGCCGAGAGCCGCAACCCCAAGTTCGCCGTGGGCGACAAGGTGGTGGGCATGGGCGGCTGGCAGGAATACAGCGTGGTCGATGGCAATGCCGTGGGTGCGCTGCGCAAGGTGGACACCACGCATGTGCCGCTGTCGCACTACCTGGGCGCCGTGGGTATGCCCGGCGTGACGGCCTGGTATGGCCTGGTGAAAATCATTGCGCCCAAGGAAGGTGACACCGTGGTGGTGAGCGCCGCCACCGGCGCTGTGGGCAGCGCGTTTGCGGCCCTGGCCAAGGCGCGCGGCTGCCGCGCCGTGGGCATTGCCGGTGGTGCCGAGAAGTGCAAGTACGCGGTTGAAGAGCTGGGCTTTGACGTGTGCATTGACTACAAGGAACACAGCGACGTGCGGGCCATGTCCAAGGCCTTGAAGGAAGCCTGCCCCAACGGCATCGACGGCTATTTCGAGAACGTGGGCGGCTGGATCATGGATGCCGTGATGCTGCGCATGAACGCTTTCAGCCGCGTGGCCCTGTGCGGCATGATCGCTGGCTACGATGGCGCGCCCTTGCCCATGGCCAACCCGGCGCTGATCCTCATCAACCGCATGAAGATCGAAGGCTTCATCGTCAGCGAGCACATGGAAGTGTGGCCCGATGCCCTGAAAGAGCTGGGCACCCTGGTGGGCACGGGCAAGCTGCGCCCGCGTGAAACCATTGCCCAGGGCATTGCCGCCGCGCCCGAGGCCTTTTTGGGCCTGCTCAAGGGCAAGAACTTTGGCAAGCAACTCGTCAAACTCATCTGATCCACGTTGATATTTTTGACCTGAGAGGCTGAGCGCAAAATGCCCGACCTGCCCCCTGCGTTGCACTGGACCTGGGCCCGTTTCGACGACCTGGGTGTGCACGCGTTGCACGATGCGCTGGCCTTGCGCTGCAAGGTGTTCATCCTGGAGCAGGGCCCTTACCAGGACCCCGATGGCGCCGACAAGCACGCGTGGCATCTGCTGGGCTACGACAGCGCGGGCGCACTGAAGGCCTGCCTGCGCGTGGTAGACCCGGGGGTGAACTACCCCGAGCCCTCCATCGGCCGTGTGGTCACGGCCCCCGAGGCGCGCGGTGGCGGCACGGGCCGGGCCCTGATGGCGCAGGGGCTGGCCCGCTGCAACCAGGTGTGGCCGGGCAGGGCGGTGCGCATCAGCGCGCAGGCGCATCTGCAGCGCTTTTATGGCAGCCTGGGGTTTGTGGCGGTGTCCGATGTGTACCTCGAAGACGACATTCCCCATATCGAGATGCTGTGGAGCCCGCCCTGAGCAGCGCAAAGCGCTGATGCCCCGCACGGCCCCGCCTGTTTCAACCACTGCACTGGAGACAGCCCATGTCTGCGTTGATCCTGCACCACTATCCCTCATCGCCGTTTTCCGAAAAAATCCGGCTGGTGCTGGGTTTCAAGCAGTTGCCCTGGAAGTCGGTGATCATCCCCAGCATCGCGCCCAAGCCCGATGTGCTGGCCCTCACCGGTGGTTATCGCAAGACGCCCTTTTTGCAGATCGGTGCCGACATCTATTGCGACTCGGCCCTGATCTGCCAGGTGCTCGAACACGAGCACCCCGAGCCGGTGCTGTATCCGCCGCATCTCAAGGGTGTGGCGCGGGTGTTTGCGCAGTGGGCCGACACCACGCTGTTCTGGGCCGCCATGGCCTACAACCTGCAGCCGCGCGGCGCGCAGGCACTTTTTGCCAATGTGGCGCCCGAGGCGGCCCAGGCCTTTGGGGAAGACCGCCGCCAGATGAGCACCGGCATGCAGCGCCTGCGCCCGCCCGATGCCACGGCGGCCTACCGCTCGTATCTGCGGCGCCTGGCGCACATGGTGGAAGAGCACGATTTCACGTTTGGCACCGAGCCCTGCGTGGCCGACTTTGCCGCCTACCACCCCCTGTGGTTCACACGCCAGTGTGTACCGGTGATGGCCGACATCTTTCAGGCCACGCCAGCCGTGCTGGAGTGGATGGACCGGGTGGCGGCACTGGGGCATGGCCGCATGGAGAAATTCAGTGCGGCAGATGCCATCACCGTGGCCGCAGGGGCCGAACCCATGCCGGTGGTGGACGATATTTTTCAGAACGAGCACGGCATCGCCTTGGGCAGCCGGGTAACCATTGCCGCCGAGAGCTTCGGTACCGAGCCCACCGAGGGCGAGCTGATTGCCGCCACGCGCACGCGCTACACCGTGCGCCGCACCGATCCGCGTGCCGGCACGGTGCATGTGCACTTTCCCCGCATCGGCTATGTGCTCAAAGAGGTTGCCTCTTGATTGAGCAGCGCCTCTACCGCCTCTCGCGCACTGCGCAAAAAGCCGGACGGCACCTGCGCGCCGTGGCCGCCTTTGCGCGGTGTCCGCCGGTTGGGCGCACCCCGTTTTGAAGTGCAAGGCCCCGAATCATCTACACACCAAAGGAGACACACACATGATCGATAACTTTGCTGGCAAGACCGCCGTACTCACCGGTGCGGGCTCGGGCTTTGGCCTCGAATGCGCACGCATTGGCGCCCGCCTGGGCATGAACCTGGTACTGGTGGACGTGCAGCAGGATGCGCTGGACGCCGCCGCCGCCGAGATGCGCGCCGCCGGGGCCCAGGTGCTGGCCCAGCGCGTGGACGTGTCGAACGCCGCCCAGATGGAGGCTTTGGGCGCCGCCGTGCTCGAGCGCTTTGGCGCACCCCACCTGGTGTTCAACAACGCCGGTGTGGGCGCGGGCGGCCTGGTGTGGGAAAACTCGGTGAAGGACTGGGAATGGGTGCTGGGCGTGAACCTCATGGGCGTGGTGCACGGCGTGCGCGTGTTCACCCCCATGATGCTGGCCGCCGCCAAAAAAGACCCCGCCTGGCGCGGTCACATCGTCAACACCGCCAGCATGGCGGGCTTGCTGGCAGCGCCCAACATGGGCATCTACAACGTGAGCAAGCATGCGGTGGTCAGCCTGTCGGAAACGCTGTACCAGGACCTGTCGCTGGTCACCGACCAGATCAGCGCCAGCGTGCTGTGCCCTTTCTTTGTGCCCACGGGCATCAGCCAGAGCCACCGCAACCGCCCCGGCGACCTGCCTGCCGACAAGCCCACCAAGAGCCAGCTCATTGGCCAGGCCATGAGCGACAAGGCGGTGGGCAGTGGCAAGGTCACGGCTGCCGAGGTGGCGCAAAAGGTGTTTGATGCTGCCGCTGCGGGCCAGTTTTACATCTACAGCCACCCCAAGGCCATCGCCTCGGTGCAGACGCGCATGGAAGACATCATGCTGGGCCGCAACCCCACCGACCCGTTTGCGGGCAAGCCCGAGCTGGGCGCGCAGCTGCGGGCAGCGCTCCGGGCGGATTGAGGGCATGGGCAGGCAGCCCGGTGATGAAAATTCAAGTAAAAATGGCCTTTAGCGCTTATGGGGTAAGCGCTAACAGCTATTAAATAAATAGCAAATGCCAGCCTGTCCAGAATCCACTTGGCCCGAGCCAGACACCCCTTTGGGCCATGGCCACGCATTGTTTGACACGGCCATCGGCACCTGCGGCATTGCCTGGGGCCCTGGCGGCATTGTGGCGGTGCAGCTGCCCGAAGTGGATGCGCGGGCCACGCGGGAGCGCATGTTGCGCAGCCCTGGTCTTTTGCAGTGCACCGAATCGGCCGAGCCACCCGCCGCGGTGCGCAGCGCCATCGCAGGCATTCAGGCGCTGCTTTCAGGGCAGCTGCGCGATCTGCGCGAGGTGCCGCTCGATATGACCGGCATCTCGCCGTTTCACCAGCAGGTGTATGCCATTGCCCGCGCCATCCCGCCGGGCAGCACACGCACCTATGGCGAGGTGGCGCAGCAGATCGGCAGCAAGGGCCTGGCGCGATCGGTGGGGCAAGCGCTGGGCCTGAACCCGTTCGCGCCCGTAGTGCCGTGCCACCGGGTGCTGGCGGCGGGCGACCGGCCCGGCGGTTTTTCGGCCGGTGGCGGCGCGCTGACCAAGCTGCGCATGTTGCGCATCGAAGGCGCTTGCCCGGGTGGTACGCCCTCGCTGTTTGATTGCGGGGGATGGCCTGCATGACGCCCTACGGCCCGTGATGGCGCGGCCTCGGGCGGTCTGATCTGGGGGTGGCAGTGCGGCGTTGTCCAGAGCCCTGGGCGGTATGCCGCGCAGACAATGCCACGGCGCCGCCCCGGAGACAGCATGATGGCTGTGGCGGGGTGACAATCGCCCGACATGTTTTTTTACCGTTTTTTGACAATTGCACTATTCCCGGACCTGGTCGTGGCCATCGGTTTCGTCGCCGTTGCGAGGCGTTCGTCAGCGTTTGCAGTCGTTAGAGCCTGTTCAAAGTCTTTTCATGGGGCCCGCCCTAGCACCGGGATGGGCGCGGTGCAGCGGAGCCTGACCTGATGGACCGCGCAAACCCCGCTGCCCATGCCGCTACCCAGGCTACCACCGGGCCAGCCGATGGGCTGCCCCAGCCGGCGCGCAACCGGGCCATGCTGGTCATCATTCTGGGCATCACGATGGCGGTGCTCGATGGCAGCATCGTCAACCTGGCCCTGCCGGGCATTGCGCGCGAGCTCAATGCCAGCGCCGCCCAGGCCATCTGGGTGGTCAACGCATACCAGATCGCTACGCTCGTCATGTTGTTGCCGCTGGCATCGCTGGGCGAGCGCCTGGGGTACCGGCGTGTCTATCTGGTGGGCATGGCGCTGTTCACGGTGTCTTCGGTGGGGGCCATGCTGGCCGATTCGCTGGGCACGCTGATTTTTGCGCGGGCGGTGCAGGGGCTGGGTGCCGCCGGCATCATGAGCATCAATGCCGCGCTGGTGCGCCTGACCTATCCGCGTGCGCAACTGGGCCGCGGCCTGGCCATCAATTCCATGGTGGTTGCGCTGGCGGCGGTGGCCGGCCCCTCTGTGGCGGCGGGTATTTTGTCGTTGGCGCCATGGCAGTGGCTGTTTGCGCTCAACCTGCCGCTGGGGGCCTTCACGCTGTGGCTGGGCTGGCGTGCTTTGCCCTTCAATCCACCCAGCGCGGTGGCGCCACCGCGCCCCGCTGCCCTGGATGTGGCGCTGAACGTGCTGATGTTTACGCTGATTTTTGTGGGCGGCGAGCGGCTGGTTGCCAGCGGCAGTGCCGGGCGGGGCGTGACCTCGCCCGAGGCGTGGGGCGTGCTGGCGGCCGGGGTGGCTGTGGGCGGTGTGTATCTGCGTCGCCAATGGCACCTGGCCGCGCCCCTGTTTCCGGTAGATTTGCTGCGCATACCCGTGTTTGCCTTGTCGATGGGGGCTTCTGTGGGGGCGTTTTGCGCCCAGACCCTGGCCTATCTGGCCCTGCCGTTCTTGTTGCTGGATGGGTTGGGCCGCAGCCCCCTGGAGGCGGGGCTGTTGATCACGGCCTGGCCCGTGGCCATTGTGTTGACGGCGCCCCTGGCCGGCCGCCTGATTGGCCGCTACGCCGATGGCTTGCTGGGAGCCATCGGCATGGCGGTTTTTGCCTGCGGCCTGTTGCTGCTGGCCGCTTTGTCGGCCAACCCGTCCCCTATCGACATGGTCTGGCGCATGGCCTTGTGCGGCGCCGGGTTTGCGCTGTTCCAGTCGCCCAACAACCACACCATCGTCACTTCGGCCCCGCTGCACCGCAGTGGCGCAGCCAGCGGCATGCTGGGCACGGCCCGGTTGACCGGGCAGACGCTGGGCGCAGTGATGCTGGCGGGCATTTTCTCGCTCTGGTCCTCACACGATGGGCAGGCCGAGATGGTTGCGCTGGTCTGTTCCGCCGCCTTTGCCGCGCTGGCGGCCGTGTCCAGCGCGCTGCGGTTGCGCACAAGCCACTGACGAGCTATTGCCAAGGGGAGAGAGTCCTTTGGGGTGGTGACTGGGCCCAGCCAAACAGCCTTTGCAATGCGGTAGTTTTTATTTGTAATTTTTGAAACGTATACAAATTTGCATATTTAGGTGTGGATGTTTGCTGCTGTTTCTTTTAGTGTCAGCATTTAAGGATGACCTGCATAACCCCCTGCGGTCTGTGATGGCGCGGTCTCGGGCGGTCCACTGCGTTGCTTTTCTTGCCAACAGCGAGCTATTGGCCGCAAAAGAACGCCTTGTGGCCCATCCCGATCCGCACTACCACCGACTCGCGAGGGTCATGCAGGTCGTCCCTAACGGAAAAATGCTGTGCGCAGCAGTACCCCTTTTTGCGGTTTCTGCGCTCCCCTGGAGGTTTTATGGCCATCTTTCCCCCCGAGCCCCGCATGGCTGGGGTTACTTTCAAGCTGCAGGATGTTGGTGCCAGTGAGGGGCGCTTTGGAGGACATGGCGGCGCGCCTTCTGTATGGCCCGATTTCCTGAAAGGACAAGCGGATTGCCCGGTGCGTGTGTTGCTGGTGGACGACGATGCGCACATTCGCCTGGTGATTGCGCAAGAGCTCATGTCGGACCCGCGCACTCTGGTGGTGGCACAGGCGTCCAGTCTGCGCGAGGGGCGCAAGGCAATCAAGCAGCACGAGTTCGACGTATTGCTGGTGGATTTGCACCTGGGTGATGGCGAGGGCTTCGAATTGCTGGATTACATGAAAACCGTGCGCCCGTCGGCAGAGGCCGTGGTGATTTCGGTCATGGAAAACGACGATGAGGTATTGCGCGCATTTGAGCGGGGCGCTACCGGGTATCTTGGTAAAAATTCGTGGTTTGGCAACTACCCGCAGGCCGTGCTGCAGGTGGTGAATGGCGGGGCATCCATCACGCCCAACCTGGCGCGGCGCCTGCTACAGCGGTTTGACAAGACCCATGTGGACCAGCCTTCGCGCCACGAGCCCGCAGATGTTGACCGATTGTCAGATCGCGAGAAGGAAGTTCTGCGCATGGTGGCCAGTGGTTACACCAGTGCAGAAATTGCCACGCATCTGCAGATTAGCGGTATGACGGTAAACACCCACATTCGTAACATCTATCGCAAGCTGCAGGTGCGCACTCGCGCCCAGGCCGTGCGATTTGCTTCGCTTCGGGGACTTTTTTAGGCGCATCGGTTGCCAGGGCCGCCGCTCATTGTGCAGACATGTTTCGTACCAGCCCACCGCGTTTCGCTTTGGCCTGCCTGGCATTGTGGGTGGTGCAGCTGGTGTTGAGCCTGCTGCTGGCCTGGCATTGGTGGGCCCTGAGCTCATCCTCCATGCAGTGGGTCCTGGCCATGCAGATCGTCACCGGAGTCTTGCTGGGGCTGTTGATCTTGATACAGCTGCCCCGCGCCCTGCAGTGGCGGCCACGCCGCAATCCACGTCCCAGCGCAGAACTGCAGGCCGAGCGCCAGCGCATTGCGCGGGAGCTTCACGACAACATCGGCTCCCAGTTGATCAACACCATGGTGTTGCTGGACCCTCAAGTGCCCGCCCAGTCGCAGGCGCTGCGGGCGCTGGAACAGTGCATGCTGGATCTGCGCCTTGTCGTGGATTCGATGGACAGTGGCTCCGACTCATTGATTGATCGCCTGGCGCGGCTGCGCCACCGTATGCAGCCGGTGCTGGACCGGCGCGGTATCAACATGGCGTGGCATGTTCAACCCGCAAGCGACGCGGATATCCTGGATGCCGTGCGTGCCCAGCACATGGTCGCCATCGTGCAGGAGGCCCTGAGCAATGTGCTGCAACATGCGCAGGCCACGCAGGTGACGGTGCGCCTCAGCCATAGCCATGACGGCGAGCAGGGCAGGTGGCAACTGGATATCTGCGACAACGGGCGCGGCTTGTCGCAAGCATCGATGGCTGCACGCGCCCCATCGTCGGGGTTTGGCCTGGAGGGAATGCACGCCCGTGCGCGGCAGATCGGCGCGGTGCTGGAATTGATGCGGCCCGACGAGGGGGGCACCTGCATCCGCGTGGTGCTCCCTGACAGCAGCGGCCCCCACCCCATGCACCCAGAGCAACGCAGCGCGTCGCCCCTGCTGGATGGCGGGTGAAGGGGGTGGCGGCCCCCTGCTGGTGGGGTGTTGGTGAAAATGCAAGCCAAAATGCCATCAAACCCTTTTGCAGTAAGGGCTAATAGCTATTAAAATAATAGCATTTTAAGCCGGGCCACCCAGCCACACCAGCCCGGCGCTGGTTCTCGCGTGTGGCACACTCGCCCGCTTTTCCCGTCTACGTGCCAGCAGGATAGAACGCAATGCAAAAGATCGTCCGGCAGATTGCCGAAGAAATCCGGATCACAGAGCAACAGGTCAAGGCCGCCATCGAGTTGCTGGATGGCGGCGCCACGGTGCCTTTTATCGCGCGCTACCGCAAGGAAGTGACCAACGGTCTGGACGATATCCAGTTGCGCGAACTGGAAGCGCGCCTGTCCTACCTGCGCGAGCTGGAAGACCGCCGCGCCGCCGTGCTCAAGAGCATTGACGAGCAGGGCAAACTGACCGATGCGCTGCGGGTGGCCATTGCTGCAGCACCCACGAAGCAGGAGCTCGAAGACCTGTATTTGCCCTTCAAGCAAAAGCGCCGCACCAAGGGCCAGATGGCGCGCGAGTTCGGCATCGAGCCGCTGGCTGACAAACTCTTTGCCGATCCCACGCTGGACCCTGCGGTGGAGGCAGCAGCCTTCACCAAGCCGCCAGAAGTGCTGGACGACGGCAAGACAGGCGCCGATTTTTCTACCGTGCCCGCGGTGCTCGATGGCGTGCGCGACATCCTCTCTGAGCGCTGGGCCGAGGACGCGGTGCTGGTGCAATCCTTGCGCGAGTGGCTGTGGGCCGAGGGCCTGCTGCGCTCCAAAAAGGTCGACGGCAAGAACGAGAACGACCCCGAGGTCTCCAAGTTCCGCGACTACTTTGAATACGACGAGCCCATCGGCCGCGTGCCCTCGCACCGTGCGCTGGCGGTGTTCCGGGGCCGAGGTCTGGAGATTTTGGAGGCCAAGCTGGTGCTGCCTGAGCCGCAGGCGAATTCCACGTCCCAGCCCGACCCGCGCCAGCCCAGCATCGCCGAGGGCAAGATTGCCCTGCACCTGGGCTGGAGCCACCAGGGCCGCAAGGCAGACGACCTGATCCGCAAATGCGTGGCCTGGACCTGGCGCGTCAAACTCAGTCTCTCGACCGAACGCGACCTGTTTGCCCGCCTGCGCGACGATGCCGAAAAAGTGGCGATCAAGGTGTTTGCCGACAACCTGCGCGACCTGCTGCTGGCAGCGCCCGCCGGCCCGCGCGTGGTGATGGGGCTGGACCCCGGCATCCGCACCGGCGTGAAGGTGGCCGTGGTCGATGCCACGGGCAAACTGGTGGAGACCGCCACCGTGTACCCGCACGAGCCACGCCGCGACTGGGAAGGCGCGCTGCACACGCTGGCCAAGCTGGCCGAAAAGCATGGTGTGAACCTGATTGCCATTGGCAACGGCACCGCCAGCCGCGAAACCGACAAGCTCGCCGCCGACCTCATCAAGATGGCTACCAAGGTGGACCGCGTGATCGAAAAAGTGGTGGTGAGCGAAGCCGGCGCTTCGGTCTATTCCGCCAGCGAATACGCCTCGCAAGAGATGCCCGACGTGGACGTGAGCCTGCGCGGCGCTGCCAGCATTGCGCGCCGCCTGCAGGACCCGCTGGCCGAGCTGGTCAAGATCGACCCCAAGAGCATTGGCGTAGGTCAGTACCAGCACGACGTGAACCAGAGCGAGCTGGCGCGCACGCTGGGCACGGTGGTCGAAGACTGCGTGAACTCCGTGGGCGTGGACCTGAACACGGCCAGTGTGCCGCTGCTTTCGCGCGTGTCGGGCCTGTCGGGCAGCGTGGCCAAGGCCGTGGTGCGCTGGCGTGAGGCCAATGGCGCGTTCAAGAACCGCAAGCAGCTGATGGACGTGGCGGGCCTGGGTGCCAAGACCTTTGAGCAAAGCGCGGGCTTCTTGCGCATTCGCGATGGCGAGAACCCGCTCGACATGACCGGCGTGCACCCCGAGACCTACCCCGTGGTCGAGCAGATCATGGAGAAAACGGGCAAGCCCGTGGTCGAGCTCATGGGCCGCGCCGACATGCTCAAGACCCTCAAGCCCGATCTGTTTGCCAACGAAAAATTTGGTGTCATCACCGTCAAGGACATTCTGGCCGAGCTGGAAAAACCCGGCCGCGACCCGCGCCCCGACTTCAAGGTGGCGCGCTTCAACGATGGCGTGGAAGACATCAAGGACCTCAAGGAAGGCATGATCCTGGAGGGCACGGTGAGCAACGTGGCCCAGTTTGGCGCCTTCATCGACCTGGGCGTGCACCAGGACGGTCTGGTGCATGTGAGCCAGCTGGCGCACAAGTTTGTGAACGACGCGCGCGAAGTGGTCAAGACCGGTGACATCGTCAAGGTCAAGGTCATGGAGGTGGACGTGGAGCGCAAGCGCATCGGCCTGTCGATGAAGCTGGGCGATGCACCACCACGCCAGGGCGGCGACCGGGGCGCGCCGCGTGATAACCGCTTTGAAGGGGCAGGGCGCGGCTACCAGCAGCCCCAGCGCCGCGCGCCCGAGCCCGCACAGTCGGCCATGGCTTCGGCCTTTGCCAAGCTGCAGCAGCCCAAGAATCGGTAACAGCCGGGTACATAATCGTCCGCATCTCAACTGGAGGCGCTGTACCCATGGAGCTGAATGCCCTGCTGGCCCACCCCGTGGCGCTGCCCAGTCTGCCGCGCGCCGTTGCGTTGCTGATGACTGAGCTGGCCCACGATGAGCCCAGCCTGCGTCGGGTGGCCCAGCTCATCGGCACGGATCCGGCTCTGGCCGCCCGCCTGCTGGAGCTTGCCAACACGCCTGCTTTTCAGATGCAGCGCCAGATTGCCGGCATCCCCGAGGCGTTGGCGTTGCTGGGCGTGGTGCAGTTGCGGTCTCTGGTCAGTTCTGCGCCACTGGGCACCACTTCGCGATCGGTGCCGGGCGTCAACCTGCAGCAGTTCTGGCGCTACAGCCTGAACACCGCCAAACTCGCCCGGTCACTGGCGGGCCTTGTGCACCACAACCAGATCGCAGCCTATACGGCGGGGTTGCTGCACGCGGTGGGCGAACTGCTGCTGCACCTGGCCGATCCTGAAACCGTTTTGTCGATCAACACCCTGGTCTCGCCGCTGGATCTGCGGCGCGCCAAGATCGAGCAGCGCATTCTGGGCTACTGCTATGGCAACGTCAGCGCCGGGCTGGCGCAGCGCTGGCAGTTTCCCGATGTGGTGGTGGAAGCCCTGCAGCACCAGAGTGCGCCGCTGGACAACAACGTCTATGAGCCGCTGGCGGGCGTGATCCACCTGGCGTCGTGGCGCGCCCGTGCCCGCGAGGCCGATCTGGGTGAAAAGGAAATGGCCGTTTCCTTCCCGGGCGAGGTGGGGCTGATGCTGGGCCTGGACATCGACATGGTGCTTCAGCAAGACCCGATCGACTGGACCGCACGGCCCGAGGCCTCTGATTACGTGGTCTGAGAAACTGAGTGCCGGTTGGCGACCACACGGCCAGTTGGCGCGGTGAGCCGGCAAAGGTGGGATGAAAAATGCAGCCAGCATGTGGAGGCCAACAGGTTCCATGGCCGTCACGCCGCGCGTGCGCGGATTGCGGGGCGGTTTGGGCGCATTGCTTTGCGACAATCGCCTCCATGAAAGCCCTGCACATTCACGCCGGCCCACGGGCCCGCCAGCACCTTGAACAACATGGCCTGCAGTCGGCCGATGTGCACGTGATTCCCGCTGCGGCGGGCGGCCCCAAGGGCTTGGTCCTGGGGCCGCTGGATCGTTTCATTTTTGGTGAGTGGCTGGCGAGGTCAGAGCACCCGGTGCATCTGGTGGGCGCCTCGATTGGCGCCTGGCGCATGGCTGCGGCGTGCCTTGATGCGCCGGTGGCGGCCCTGGAGCGGCTGGAGCATGACTATGTTCACCAAAGCTACGACCTGCCTGCCGGCCGCAAGCGGCCTGCAGCGGCCCATGTGAGCCAGCGCTTCGCGCAGACCCTGGCGTCTTTTTATGAGGGGCGGGTGCAGGAGGTGTTGCTGCATCCGCGCTACCGCCTGCACATCGTCACTTCACGCGGGCGCCGCCTGCTGGGGCGTGAACACCCCGTGGCCACGCCCGTGGGGTATCTGGCGGCTTTTTTGACCAACGCGTTGCACCGCAAGGCGATGGGGGCCTGGCTGGAGCGCGTGGTGTTCTCGTCGCCGGATGCGGATGGTGCCTGCGCCTCATTGCCCTTCGGGGTCGGTGACTACCGAACCCGCCAGGTGCCGTTGAACGCCGCCAACTTCATGTCGGCGCTGCAGGCCAGTTGCTCGATTCCGTTTGTGCTGCAGGCGGTGCATGACATTGCGGGGGCCCCGCGCGGTGCGTATTGGGATGGCGGTATTACCGACTACCACATGCACCTGCGCTACGGAGTTGAGGATAATATTGCTATAAATAGCATAGCTGACTGCGCTTATTTATCGGGCGCTACAGGCCAAAAGCACCATAAAAACTTGCCTGGGCATCGTGCCACTGGCGCCGGGCTGGTGCTGTATCCGCATTTCCAGCACCGGGTGGTGCCGGGCTGGCTCGACAAACGCCTTCCCTGGCGGCACAAGACCACGCCTGCGCTTGATTCCATGGTGTTGCTGTCACCCAACCCCGAGTGGGTCAAAACCCTGCCCAACGCCAAGCTCCCGGATCGCAATGATTTCACGCATTACGGCACTGACACCACGGCACGCGCCCGCGCCTGGCTGGCCGCCACCCGCGCCAGCCAGCAGCTGGCCGATGAGTGGGGGGAGTGGCTGCACAGGCCCGACTTGGGGGCGGTGCAGCCTTTGTAGTGTGAAGATATCGAGCCCACGCACAGGGCTCACCGATCTCAAAGCGCCTGGGTCAGCATCTCGCGGTATTCGTCGGCCGTGGCCACGCGCGGGTTGGTCTTGTGGCAGTGGTCGGCCATGGCTCCCTTGATGATGTCATCGAACATCGCCTCGGTCACGCCCATGGCGGCCAGGCCGGTGGGCAGGCCCAGGCGGGCGTTCATGTCGCGGATGGCTTCGGGGATTTCGCCTGCGCTGGCCAGTCCCATGGCGTGGGCCATGCGCTCCAGTCGCCGGTCTTTTTGCACCGATGGCGCCTGTGCGTTGAAGCGCACCACGGCGGGCAGGAACATGGCGTTGAGGGTGCCGTGGTGCAGGCGCGGGTTCACGCCGCCCAGGCTGTGGCTCAGGCTGTGTACGGCGCCCAGGCCTTTTTGGAACGCCATGGCGCCTTGCATGCTGGCGCTCATCATGTTCAGGCGCGCCTCGCGGTCGGATCCATCACGCGTGGCCTTTTCGATGGCAGCCCAGCCGCGTTCCAGCCCGTCGAGCGCAATGCCATCGGCCGGCGGGTTGAACGCGGCCGACATGAAGGTTTCCATGCAGTGCGCGATGGCGTCCATGCCGGTGGCGGCCGTCAACAGGGGCGGCAGGCCCAGCGTGAGCTCGGGGTCGCAGATGGCCGCCTTGGGCACGAGGTTCCACGAGTGAAAGCCCAGCTTACGGTGGTCATCCACGATGATGATCGCGCCGCGCGCCACCTCGCTGCCGGTGCCGCTGGTGGTGGGCACGGCAATCAGGGGTGCTGCGCGGTCGGTGATGCGCGGCGAGCCGCCCTCGATGGTGGCGTAATGGGTGAGCGGCCCCTCGTGCGTGGCGGCAATCGCAATGCCTTTGGCGCAGTCGATGGCCGAGCCACCGCCCACGGCGATGAGGCCGTCGCAGCCCTGGGCCTGGTACACCTGCACGGCGGCGCGCACGGCGGCTTCGTTGGGGTTCGATGGCGTCTGGTCGAACACCGCCACGGTCATGCCGGACAGGGCGTCCAGCGCTTTTTGCAGCACGCCCGCGGCTTTCACGCCAGGGTCGGTCACGACCAGCGGGCGCGTGATGCCCACGCGCTCGCACTCTTGCTTGAGCAGCTGGACGGCGCCGTATTCGAACTGGATCTGGGTAACGTAGTAGATGAAAGCCATGGCGATGGGTGAAGTTGCGTTTACGATTGCTCCAAACACTTTACAACCCGGAGACACCGATGGCCACGAAGCAAACCCTCATTGCGCTGGCGTTTTCCGTCGCGTTGGCGACAGCCGCACAAGCCGAATGCCTGACCGATGCGCAGGCCGCCGACATGGTGGCCCACTACGTCGCCAGGACACCAGCGGCCAATCCCGAAAACCTGTCGGATGCGGATGGTGCCTGTTCGCGCGCCAAACTCAATCAATTGCTCGCGCAGCGAGTTGGCAAGGTGATTGGCTACAAGGCCGGCCTCACCAACCCGGCGGTGCAAAAACGCTTCAACACCGACAAACCGGTGTGGGGCAAGCTGTATGAGGGCATGGTTTTGCAAAATGGTGCCACGGTCGATGCCGCCTTTGGCGCCAGGCCCCTGTACGAGGCCGACATGCTGGTACGCGTGAAAAGTGCCGCCATCAACCACGCCAGGACACCCATGGATGTGCTGGAGGCCGTGGACCAGATCATCCCCTTCATCGAGTTGCCCGACCTGATGGTGCAGGCACCACCCAGGCTCAATGGCGCGGGCGTGAGCGCCATCAACGTGGGCGCGCGGCTGGGCGTAGCGGGTAGCCCGCTGGCCGTGCCTGCCTACCGTGCCGAACGCTATGCCTTGCTGCAGGCCTTGGCTGAAATGAGTGTGTCCCTGACCGATGGCACGGGTGCCCGTCTGGGTGGCGGCAAGGGCAGCGACATCCTGGGCCATCCGCTCAGCGCCGTGGTGTGGCTGGCCGGTGCGCTGGCCCAGGAGGGCTTGGCGATGCAGCCAGGTGACCTGATCAGCCTGGGCTCTTTCTCGCCACTGCTGCCGCCCAAGGCGGGCCTCTCGGTAATGGCCACCTACGACGGTCTGCCGGGCGCCGCACCGGTGCGCGTGACGTTCAAGTAATCCACGCTTGGGGCGGTGCGCACCACCGCCACTGTCCTCTTCCCCTGTTCTGCGCCGAGACTCCGACCGTTGACCGATCTGCACATTCACCACACCCGTCTGACCCCCCAGATGCGCAGCGTGCTTGAGCGCATGGCCCGCGCTGGCCACGCGCCGCTGCATACGCGTTCACCCCAGGACGCTCGTGTTGCCTACGAAGCCGGTGCCGGCGTGCTGGAGGTGCCCAAGGCAACCCTGGCGCGGGTGGAAGACCTGCACATCCCTGCCCGCGATGGCCATGCGATGGCCGCCAGGCTGTATGCACCAAGCACCGACGCGGGGTTGCCACTGCTGCTGTACATGCATGGCGGCGGCTTCACCATTGGCAGCATTGCCACGCACGACATTCTTTGCCGCGAGCTGGCGCGCCTTGCTGGCTGCATGGTGGTGTCGCTGGACTACCGGCTGGCGCCGGAGCACCGCTTTCCCGCGGCCAGCAACGATGCGTGGGATGCCCTGCAATGGCTGGCATCCCATGCAGAAACCCTGCGCGCAGACCCAGCACGGCTGGCTGTGGGCGGCGACAGTGCAGGCGGCACGCTGGCCGCGGTGAATGCCATCCTGGCGCGAGATGCGGGCCTGCTGCTGGCGCTGCAACTGCTGATCTACCCTGGTTGCGCGGCCCACCAGGACACGCCATCTCATGCCACCTTTGCGCGCGGGCTGGTGCTGGAAGAGCCCGCCATCAGCTGGTTCTTTGGCAACTATGTGCAAAGCCGCGCCGAGCGCGAGGACTGGCGTTTTGCCCCGCTGCATGCACCCGATGTGGACGGTGTGGCACCCGCCTGGATCGGCCTGGCCGAATGTGACCCGCTGGTAGACGAGGGCGTGGACTACGCCGACAAACTGCGCCTGGCCGGTGTGCCGGTGGACCTTGAGATCTACCGCGGCGTGACCCATGAGTTCATCAAGATGGGCCGCGCCATTCCCGAGGCGCGCAAGGCCCATGCCGACGCAGCCCGCGCGCTGCGCCTGGCGTTTCATCTGGAGTAAAAAATCATGCAACGCAGTGACTTCCGCTGTGTTCACCGCCTGCGCGTGCGCTGGGCCGAGGTGGACATGCAAAAGATCGTGTTCAACGCGCACTACCTCATGTACATCGATAACGCCATGTCCGACTATTGGCGCGCGCTGGCCTTGCCCTATGAAGCGAGCATGCTGGCCCTGGGCGGCGAGATGTATGTGAAGAAGGCCACGGTCGAATACCACGCCTCGGCGCGCCTGGATGACACGCTGGATGTGGGTTTGCGCTGTGCCCGCGTGGGCAACTCGTCAAGCCTGTTCGAGGCGGGCATCTTCAGCGGCGACCAGCTGCTGGTGTCGGGCGAACTCGTTTACGTGTTTGCCGACCCCGCCACGCAAACCTCGCGCCCCGTGCCGCCGGCGCTGCGCGCCATTTTTGAAGGGTTCGAGGCCGGTGCCGACATGGCCGAAGTGCGCACCGGCGACTGGAATGCCCTGGGCCGCGATGCGGGTCGCTTGCGCACCGCCGTGTTTGTGCGCGAGCAGGGCATTGCCGCCGACCTAGAGGCCGATGCACTCGACGCTTCGGCGCGCCATGCTGTGGTTTACAACCGCCTGGGCATGCCGGTTGCCACGGGGCGGTTGCTGCAGCAATCGCCAGGGGTGGGCCGCATTGGCCGCATGGCGGTGGACCGCTCGGTGCGCGGCGCGCAGTGGGGGCGGCAATTGCTGCAGGCGCTGGTGGATGCCGCCCGTGCGCGTGGTGATCGCGAGGTGCAGTTGCGCGCACAGCGCAGCGCTGAGGGGTTTTATCGCCGGGCAGGGTTTGCGGTGGTGGGCGAGCCCTATGAAGAGGCTGGCATCGCCCACATTGCCATGGCGCGCAGCCTGTAATTGGCTGCCGCAAAATAACTTGTGCTTCGCGTTGGACGTTTGACGCCGGACGCCTGATGCCGGGCGCCTGACGCAGTCAAGCGCCAGGCGCCGTCACCCAAAAAGCGCCCGCCAGGCAGTCAGCGCTGCAGGGCGGGCATTGGATCACACCTTCTCAAGCGCCTGCGCCAGGTCGGCCTGCAGGTCGCTGATGTGCTCGATGCCCACCGACAGGCGCACCATGTTCTCGCTCACACCGGCCTTGGCCAGCTCGGCCGGATTGAGCTGGCGGTGCGTGGTGGAGGCCGGGTGGGTAGCCAGGGACTTGGCATCGCCAATGTTCACCAGGCGGGTGAACAATTGCAGCGCATCGAGGAAACGGGCGCCTGCGGCACGCGGGTCGGCGTCGCTGGCCTTCAGGCCGAACGACAGGATGCCCGATGCGCGCCCGCCCATCTGCTTTTGGGCGAGTGCGTGGTCGGCGTGGTCGGGCAAGCCAGCGTAGCGCACCCATTCGACCTTGGGGTGGCTTTGCAGGTGTTTCGCCAGCGCCAATGCGTTGTCGCAGATGCGGTCCATGCGCAGTGGCAGCGTTTCGATGCCCTGCAGCGTGAGCCAGGCGTTGAACGGCGACAGCGCCGCACCCATGTTGCGCAGCGGCACCACGCGCGCGCGGCCAATGAAGGCGGCGGCGCCCAGGGCCTCGGTGTACACCACGCCGTGGTAGCTCACGTCGGGCTCGTTCAGGCGCTTGAAGCGGGCCTTGTGCTCGGCCCAGGGGAACTTGCCGCTGTCGACGATGATGCCGCCGATGCTGTTGCCGTGGCCGTTCATGTACTTGGTGAGCGCGTGCACCACGATGTCGGCACCGTGCTCGATGGGGCGGCACAGGTAGGGGCTGGGCACGGTGTTGTCCACGATCAGTGGCACACCATGGTCGTGCGCCACCTTGGCCAGCGCGGCGATGTCGGTCACGTTGCCCAGCGGGTTGCCGATGGATTCGCAGAACACGGCCTTGGTGCGTGCGTCGATCAGCGCCGCAAAGCTGGCCGGGTCGCGCGGGTCGGCAAAGCGCACCTCGATGCCCTGCTGCGGGAAGGTGTGCGCAAACAGGTTGTAGGTGCCGCCATACAGCGTGCTTGCCGAAACGATGTTGTCGCCGGTCTCGGCAATGGTCTGGATGGCCGCCGTGATGGCCGCCATGCCCGAGGCCATGGCCAGCGCGGCAATGCCGCCTTCCAGTGCCGCGACGCGCTTTTCGAGCACGTCGTTGGTCGGGTTCATGATGCGTGTGTAGATGTTGCCGGGCACCTTCAGGTCGAACAGGTCGGCACCGTGCTGGGCACTGTCAAACGCGTAGGCCACCGTCTGGTACAGCGGCACGGCGGCAGACTTGGTGGTGGGGTCGGGCGAGTAGCCGGCGTGGACGGCAAGGGTTTCGATGTGCATGGTTGGCAGTCTCTCTGTTGTGAAATGTTGTCGATGACCCGCGATGGCGGGGCGCCAGCGCACATTCTTGCACCGGCGGCCGTGGCGCCCCACCGAATCGTTTGCTATGTGCTTATGGGGCGGGGTCGTCGATGGCGCTGCCGCTGGCCCTGCGTTTGCGCCGACACGCCTTCTCCAGCTCGACCACGCAATACACCACCAGCGCCGCTGCCACGCAGATGCCCAGCTCGCCCAGGCTCAGCGGCTCGGTTCTGAAAATGGGGTTGAGAAACGGCACGTAGATGGTGGCCATTTGCAGCGCAAACGTCAGCAGCACGGCGCCCAGCAGGGGCCGGTTGCTGGCCAGCCCCAGACGCCACAGCGGCTCGCTCTCGGAGCGGATGGCCATCACATGGGCCATCTGCGCAAGCGTGAGCACGGTGAACACCATGGTCTGCCAGTGTGCGTGGCCGGTGTGCAAGGCCCAGGCCTGCACGGCCAGGCACAGGCCAGCGATCAGCAGGCCCATGCCCAAAATGTGCTGCCACATGCCCTGGGCAAACAGGCTCTCGTTCGGCGGGCGGGGAGGGCGTTGCATGATGCCGCGCTCGGCCGGTTCCGCCGCCAAGGCCAAGCCGGGCAGGCCGTCGGTTACCAGGTTGACCCACAGGATGTGGATGGGCAGCAGCGGAATGGGCAGCAGCAGCAGCGGGGCCAGGAAAATGGTCCAAATCTCGCCCGAGTTGCCCGTCATGGCGTAGCGCACGAACTTGCGGATGTTGTCGTAGATGCGCCGACCCTCTTTCACCGCCGCGACGATGGTGGCGAAGTTGTCGTCCAGCAGCACCAGGCTGCTGGCCTCGCGTGCCACGTCGGTGCCGCCCTTGCCCATGGACACGCCAATGTCGGCGCGCTTGAGGGCCGGGGCGTCGTTCACGCCGTCGCCCGTCATGGCCACGAAATGGCCCTGGGCCTGCAGCGCCTCGACGATGCGGATCTTCTGCGCCGGGTCCACGCGGGCATACACATGCACCTGCTCCACGCGTGCGCGCAGTGCAGCGTCGTCCAGCTGGGCCAAGTCGGCGCCGGTGAGCACGGGCGCATCGGCATGGGCCACGATGCCAAGGCGGTGCGCGATGGCGCGCGCCGTGGCGGGGTGGTCGCCCGTGATCATCACGGGGGTGATGCCCGCGCTCATGCAGTTGCGCACGGCGGCCTGGGCTTCCGGGCGCGGCGGGTCGATCAAGGCGATCAGGCCCAGCAGCTCCAGCTGGCTTTCCACATCATCCAGGGCATTGGTATCGGGCAGGCGCGCGTGGTTGCGCCGGGCCAGGGCCAGCACCCGCAGGCCCTGTGCGGCGAGCTGGTTGGCCGTGGCCAGCACGGCGGCGGTGTCCAGCGGCTGCCCGCCTTCGGGTGTCCACTGCGCCGTGCAGCGCGGCAGCACCGACTCGGGGGCGCCCTTGGTGTAGGCCACGAAGCCACTGCCGCCATTGCCGCAGCGGTGAAAGGTGGTCATGCGCTTGCGGTCGGAGTCGAAGGGCTGTTCCTGTACGCGCGGGGTGGTTGCATCGAGCTGTGCCTTGTCCAGCCCGCCTGCATGGGCGGCCAGAACCAGGGCGGTTTCTGTGGGGTCGCCCTGCCAGTCGGTTGGGTTGGCGCAGGGGCTGGGGGAAATGGAGGCGCCATCGTCATCGCTGCGTGCGTGGCGTGCGGCATCGTTGCACAGCGCAGCGGCGCGCAGGGCTTCTGCATGCACGGGGCCGGGCAACGGGTCGCCAGGTGCCCAGCGCTGGCCCTGTGCCAGCAGCAGTTCGGCGTGCATGTGGTTCTGGGTGAGGGTGCCGGTCTTGTCTGAGCAGATGGTGGTGACCGAGCCGAGTGTTTCCACCGAAGGCAGCCGGCGCACCAGTGCCTTGACCGCCACCATGCGGCGCGCGCCCAGCGCCAGCAGCACCGTGACCACGGCGGGCAGCGCTTCGGGGATGGCCGCCACGGCCAGGCTGATGGCGGTGAGGGCCATCAGCAGCGGGGATTCCCCGCGCAACACGCCCACCGCAAAAATCACGATGCAGATAGCGATGACCCCCAGGGCCAGGCGCTTGCCGAAGGCCGCCAGGCGCAGCTGCAGCGGCGTGCTGCGGTCTTCGCCGCCCAGCAGGCGGGCCACCTTGCCCAGCTCGGTGTGCATGCCGGTGGCCACCACCAGGCCCCGCGCGCGGCCGTGGGTGGCTGTGGTGCCCTTGAAAGCCATGTTGACGCGGTCGCCCAGGGCACTGGTGTCTTGAGCGGCCAGGGTGTCGGTCTGCTTGGCCACGGTGACCGATTCGCCCGTGAGGGCCGATTCGTCCACCTGCAGTTGCGCGATCTCGATCAGGCGCAGGTCGGCCGGAATCTGGTTGCCCGCCTCCAGCAGCACGATGTCGCCGGGTACCAGCACGCTGGCGGGCACCACCTGTACTTCGCCGCCGCGCAGCACGGTGGCATGGGCCGCCGAAAGCTGGCGCAGCGCGGCCATGGCCTGGTCTGCCCGCCAGGCTTGCACGAAGCCGATGATGGTGTTGAGCACTACGATGACCAGGATGACCAGCGTGTCGGTGAGGTCGCCGATCACGCCCGAGATCACGGCTGCGCCCAGCAGCACCAGCACCATGAAGTCCTTGAACTGGTCGGCCAGCAGCGCCAGGGGGCCACGCCGTGCGTGGTCCTGCAGTTCGTTGGCGCCGTGCTGCAGTGCGCGCTGCGTGGCCTCTTCATCCTGCAGGCCGGTAGCGGGATTGACCTGGTAGGCCTGGGCGAGCTCGTGGGCGTCGCGCAGGTGGGCATCTGCTCGGGGGGCGTTGGCAGGGGTAAGGGGGTCGGTCGTCATGCAGTATTTCTGTTGGGGCGATGAACGATGCCGTGGGGGCTCACGCGCGGGTGGGGGTGTTCACAAGCAGATCCCACCTTAGCCCAAACACATGTCATGCTTTGCAACTGAGCCGATGCGGGATGTCCCCGGTGGATATGTATGCTATATAAAACATAGCTCCTTGCGCTTATCCAGTAAGGGCTAAAGGCCTATTTGACCAATAAATTTGGCCCGCCGGACCCGCATGGCCCATTCAGCTATCGCGCGGTCACGGTCGTCAGGGAGCCTTGTGGGGCCTGGTCTTGTAGAAGGCAACCGGCGCTTCGGGCACTTGCTGGAGCACGGCGCGCTTGATCTTGCCCATGACATGCATCTCGCAAGGCTTGCAATCGAAGCGCAAAGTGAGCTTTTCCTTGCCATTGATCAGTTGCAAGGGCTCGGCCCGAATGGTGCCCTGCACGCCCGTGACGCCCTTGGCCTGCTTGGGGCAAAGGCTCATCGAATAGCGCACGCAGTGCTTGGTGATCATGAGGCTGACCTCGCCTTCCTCCTCATGCGCCTCGTAGGCCGCAGCGATCACCTTTACACCATGGCGCACGTAAAAATCGTGTGCCTTGTGGTTGAACACGTTGCCCAGAAAGCTCAGCGTGTCTTCGGGGTAGGGCGCGGGCGGCTCCACCGGGGCGGCGCGCGGCAAGCGTACAAAGCCCTTGCTGCGCGATGCCTCCAGGTCGCTGAGCGCCTCGCGGCGCAAGGCATTGAGCGCCGAGGCGGGCACAAACCAGGGCTGCGAGAGCTGCAGGGCAGTGTCGTTGACTGCAAAAATCGTGGCACCAAACCGGCCCAGCTGTTCGCGCAGGCTGGCTTCGGCCCAGGCGGCATCGGTGGCGCTTTGGTGGGCGTGCTGAATGCGCGCGCTGCCCGTGTAGCCGTCTTCGTCGGTCAGCGTGAGGGTCAGGCCGCCGGGTTGCTCAGCCAGCTGCACCCACAGGCCGATGCGCCGGTCGCTCGATTTTTTGTCGAGCACGCGCACCCAGTCCATGTCGCGGTTGCGGTTGATCTCGGTGCCCTTGCGCAGGTCTTTGAAGCCGTCCATCGGGTCTTTGGGAAACACGCGCCACTGCGTGGTGCTGCGCGGCGAGGCCGGCTCGGCCCGGTTGATGGCCATGCCCACCAGCTCCTTGTGCAGGTCGTAGTAGCACAGGCCGTCGCCGTTGTGCAGGATGGTGGCGGGGTTGCTCACTTCCAGCTCCACAAAGTCGGGGCCCACCTTGGTGACCCAGCCAATGGCCTGGCCGGGGTTTTTGGGGGTGTCAAAGGCGCCGATGTCGTCCTTGCGGCCGTTCACAAAGTAGTCGGTGAACTCGCGGTTGAAGTTTTGCAGCGGGTCGGGCGTGAACGTGAAGGTGGTGTTCCCGCTGGACGAGCGCGACAGTGGGTGGCCCGAGGCCTCGCGTTCCTCGATGATTTCGTCCAGCAGCGTGCGGTAGTGGGCGGTGATGTTCTTCACGTAGCCCATGTCCTTGTAGCGCCCCTCGATCTTGAAGCTGCGCACGCCCGCGTCGATGAGCGCGCGCAGGTTGTCGCTCTGGTTGTTGTCTTTCATGCTCAGCACATGCTTGTCGTGCGCGATGAAGCGGCCTTGCGCGTCGGTCACCTGGTAGGGCAGGCGGCAGGCCTGGCTGCAATCGCCCCGGTTGGCACTGCGGCCCGTTTGCGCGTGGCTGATGTTGCACTGGCCGCTGTAGGCCACACACAGCGCACCGTGGATGAAGAACTCGATGTTGGCGCGGCCGGGGGCATCGACCGGGCCCAGCGCCTTGTGCACGGCGGCAATCTGCTGCACCGTGAGTTCGCGCGCCAGCACGATTTGCGACAGGCCTGCGTCCTGCAGAAAACGCGCTTTTTCGGGTGTGCGAATGTCGGTCTGGGTGCTGGCGTGCAGCTGGATGGGGGGCAGGTCGATCTCCAGGAGGCCCATGTCCTGGATGATGAGCGCATCGGCACCCGCCTCGTACACCTGCCAGGCCATGCGGCGCGCTGCCTCCAGCTCATCATCGCGCAAGATGGTGTTGAGCGTGATGAAAATGCGGGTGTTAAAGCGGTGCGCGTGTGCAATCAGGCGCTCCAGATCGCGGATGTCATTGCCCGCGCCGGCACGGGCGCCAAAGGCGGGGCCACCGATGTACACGGCATCGGCGCCGTGGTTGACGGCCTCGATGCCGATGTCGGCGTCGCGGGCGGGGGAGAGCAGTTCGATCTGGTGGGGCAGCAAAGACATGGGGCAATTATCCCAGCGCCGGTTGCCGGGCGTGGCGGCCGGCACGCACAGGCTTGAGGTACTGCTGGCCGTGACGGCGACAGACGCTGCAGGTGAGCCCTTTGCAACCGACAAATCCATAAGCGAAATTAATTCACCAGAAAAATCCATGCTTGTTTGCCCATGCTGTGGCTGCGGCCAGACACGGGCGTACGATGCGGGGTTTTGCGCCCCTGTGGGGTGCTGTTTTTCTTCAATATTGATGGAAATGGAGCCGTGATGTCTGCTTACCGCCTGCGTTTTTCCCTGCAATGGACGGCCGCTGCCGCCCTCGCCGTGGCCTGTGGCGCCACGCTGGCCCAGGACGTGCAAACCGTCAAGATCGGCCACGCTGGCCCCATATCGGGTGGCATTGCCCACATCGGCAAAGACACCGAAAACGGTGTGCGCATGGCGGTGGACGACCTGAACACGCAGAACCTGGTCATTGGTGGCAAAAAGATCAAGTTCGTGATCGCCGCCGAGGACGACGCCGGTGACCCGCGCCAGGCCACCGCCGTGGCACAAAAGTTGTGCGACCAGAAGGTGGCCGGTGTAGTGGGCCACCTGCAGTCGGGCACGTCCATTCCCGCATCGTCGATCTATGACAAGTGTGATCTGCCACACATCACGGCATCGGCTTCCAACCCCGACCTGACCAAGCCCGGCTACAAGACGTCGTTCCGCCTTATCGCCAACGACAACGCCCTGGGCGCGGCGCTGGCCCTGTTTGCGGCAGATGCCCTCAAACTCAAGAGCGTGGCCATCATTGACGACCGCACGGCCTACGGCCAGGGCGTGGCCTCGGTGTTCAAGGCCACGGCGCTGCAAAAGGGCCTGAAGGTGGTGGCGGAGGAGTTCACCAACGACAAGGCCACGGACTTCATGGCCATTCTCACGGCCATCAAGAACAAGAAGCCCGACGCCATCTTTTACGGCGGCCTCGATGCACAGGCGGGCCCCATGCTGCGCCAGATGGAGCAACTGGGCCAGGGCGACGTGAAGTATTTCGGCGGTGATGCCCTGTGCACGCCCAAGCTGCCCGAGTTGGCCGGCAAGTCGCCAGCTGTCAAGAATGTGACCTGTGCCACCGGTGGCGCATCGGTGGACAAGATGCAGGGCGGCGCCGATTGGAAGAAGCGTTACGACGCCAAGTTCCCCGGCCAGTTCCAGATCTACAGCCCCTATGCCTACGACGCCGCCATGGTGCTGGTGGATGCCATGAAGCGCGCCAACTCGGTGGACCCGCTGGTCTTCGGCCCTTTCCTGAGCAAGACCCAGTACAAGGGTGTGACGGCCAACATCAGCTTCATTGCCAAGGGTGAGCTGGCGGCGCCTGCTGTCACGCTTTATACCTACAAGGATGGCACCCGCGTTCCGCTGAACTGATACAGGCTGGATACAGCAGGGCATCGCGGCGCGGGCCGGGCCCTGCCCGGGGCGTGCGGGTGAACGGGGGGCCCTTGCGGCAAAAACCACGGATTTGCCACTACAGTGGGGCCCATGTATCTGCCGCCCCAGTTTCATTCACACGACCCGGCCCATGCCCGCGCCCTGATGCGCGAGCACCCGCTGGCCAGCCTGGTATCCACCGACGATGAAGGGTTTCCCTTCGTCACCCACCTGCCGCTGCATGCGCAGGAGCGGGGCGACACGCTGGTGCTGCTGGGCCATTGCGCCCGGCCCAACCCGCACTGGCGCTATCTGCAGGCGCGGCGCGAGGCGCTGGTTACTTTCATGGGGCCGCAGGCCTACCTTTCGCCGTCGGTGTATCCGGATCTGGCCCGGGTGCCCACCTGGAACTATCTGGCCGTTCACTGCCGCGTGCAGGCCCGTCTGATTGAGGAACCTGCCGCCAAGGATGCGCTGCTCAAGCAGCTGATTGGCGACCACGAGCCGCCCTATGCGGCGCAGTGGCGCGGCCTGGGCGAAGCGTTTGCGCACAAGATGCTGGCGGGCATCGTGGCGTTTGAGCTGGAGGTGGTGGAGCTGCAGTGCAAGCTCAAGCTCAACCAGCACCGGCGTGAATCCCATGCCGCCATGTACGCACAGTACCGGCAAGGCGATCCCGATGCCCAGGCGCTGGCGCAATGGATGGAACGGCTGGGCATGGTGCCCGAGTCTGCAAACAACCCGGAGGTCTGACATGCGTGGAGTATTTGGATTGGTGGGCCTGGTGGTGGCGCTGGCCATTGTGGGTGTTCTGGCCAAGAAGCAACTGGGGTCCACCCGCACGCCGGTGCCTTCGTTGCAACCGCCTGCCGCGTCAAGCGGCGCTGGCACCCCGGCGCCGACGGGCACTGTGCGCGAGCAAAGCCAGCAGGTGCAGCAGCAGGTCAAGCAGCAGATGGAAGGCCTGATGCAGCAAGCCCGGCCCATGCCCGATGATTCCAAGTAAATATTGAACAAAATGGCCTGTAGCGCTTATGGATAGAGCGCTAACAGCTATTAAATATATAGCAATGCAATTGGAGCAAGACGCGCACTGGATGCGCCAGGCGCTGGCCCAGGCACAGGCCGCAGCGCTGGCGGGCGAAGTGCCGGTGGGGGCGGTCGTGGTCAAGGATGGCCAGGTGATTGCCACGGGCCGCAACGCACCGGTGTTGGGGAACGACCCCACCGCACACGCGGAAATCGTGGCGCTGCGCGCAGCGGCGCAGCATCTGGGCAACTACCGGCTCGATGGCTGCACGCTCTATGTCACGCTGGAGCCCTGCGCCATGTGCAGCGGCGCCATGCTGCATGCGCGCGTGCAGCGCGTGGTGTTTGGCGCACCAGACCCCAAGACGGGCGCCGCGGGCTCGGTGCTCAACCTGTTTGGGCATGCCGAGCTGAACCACCACACTGACGTGCAGGGCGGGGTGCTCGCGCACGAGTGCAGCGCGCTGCTAGGCACTTTTTTTCGTCAACGGCGCACCCAGCAACGCGCCCAAGCCTTGGCGCGCCATCCGCTGCGCGATGACGCCCTGCGCACGCCCGATGCGGTCTTTGCCGATCTGCCCGGTTACCCCTGGGCGCCGCATTACATCAGCGACCTGCCCAGCCTGGCGGGGCTGCGCATGCACTACCTGGACGAGGGGCCGCAACAGGCGCCGCGCACCTGGCTGTGCCTGCATGGCAACCCGAGCTGGAGCTATCTCTACCGCCACGTGCTGCCCGTGTTTCTGGCGGCGGGCGACCGCGTGGTGGCGCCCGACCTGATTGGTTTTGGCAAAAGCGACAAACCCAAGAAAGATGGTTTTCACCAATTCGCATGGCACCGCCAGGTGCTGCTGGAGCTGGTTGACCGGCTGGATCTGCGCAACACGGTGCTGGTGGTGCAGGACTGGGGCGGGATTTTGGGCCTGACCTTGCCCATGGACATGCCCGGGCGTTTTGCGGGCCTGCTGGTCATGAACACCATGCTGGCCACGGGCGATGCACCGCTGCCGCCCGGCTTTGCGCAATGGCGCGAGATGTGTGCCAAAAAACCGCTGTACAGCGTGGCGCGCCTGTTTGCGCGCGGCAACCCGCACCTGACCAGCAGCGAATGCGCGGCCTACGATGCGCCGTTTCCCGACCGTGGCTACCGCGCCGCATTGCGCGCGTTTCCGGCGCTGGTGCCCGGGCAGGCAGACGCCGAGGGGGCGGCCGTGTCACGGGCGGCACGCGATTTCTGGCAACACGACTGGCAGGGGCGCAGCCTGATGGCTGTAGGCGTGCAAGACCCGGTGCTGGGCATGCCCGCCATGCAGGCGCTGCAACGCGACATTCGGGGCTGCCCGCCGCCCATCGTTTTGCCACAGGCGGGGCACTTTGTGCCAGAGCACGGCCAGGCCCTCGCCGTGCAGGCTGTGGAATACTTCAGGCCCTGATTGCGCAGCCTGCCAGGTTGTGCCCCCCATTCTTACGGAGCAGGCCGCTGCCTGGCCTGAACGCTTTGCCCCACCACCACGACCCGTCGCACTGCGAACACGACCACGGCCCCCAACACATCTACATCTACTCGCCCGCTGGCGCCATCCGCGACAAGGCCGCGTTCAAGCGCGGCATTGCGCGCCTGAAGGCCATGGGCCACGAGGTGGAAGTGGACCCCGATGCCCAGGCCGTGCACACGCGCTTTGCCGGTGATGACGCCACGCGCCTTGCCGCCATTCACCGCGCAGCGGCCAGCGGGGCCGACGTGGCGCTGATCACGCGAGGGGCTTATGGCCTCACGCGCATCCTCCCGGGCATCCGCTACAAGGCCGTGGCCAAGGCCATCGATGGCGGCATGAAGTTTGTGGGCCTGAGCGATTTCACGGCGTTCCAGAGTGCCGTGCTGGCGCAGACGGGCGCGGTGACCTGGGCCGGCCCCGGGTTGATCGGCGACTTTGGTGTCGAGGGCGAGCCCGACGACATCATGCTGGCCTGCTTTGATGACCTGCTGACGGGCCACGGCGAGGGCGCTGGCTGGCGCATGGCGCGTGAAAAACCGCAAGCCGACGGCAAGCCGGCAGTGGCCGACATGTACGTGAAGAACGCCACCCTTTGGGGCGGTAACCTGGCTGTGCTGACGGGACTGGTGGGCACGCCGTATCTGCCCACGGTGCGTGGCGGCATCCTGTTCGTGGAAGACGTGGGCGAGCACCCCTACCGCATCGAGCGCATGCTCACGCAACTGCTGCACGCGGGCATCCTGGCCCAGCAGAAGGCCGTGGTGCTGGGGCAGTTCACCAACTACAAGCTGGCGCCCCACGACAAGGGGTTCAAGCTGCAATCCGTGGTGGACTGGCTGCGCACCCAGATCAAGGCGCCCGTGCTTACCAATCTGCCATTCGGGCATGTGCAAACCAAGGTGTTGCTGCCGGTGGGGGCGAAGGTGTCGCTGTCAGTGGAAGACCGTGATGCGCTGCTCTACTGGGGACACCAGCACTGATGGCAGATTAAGAGCGGCTAACAAAACTCTTCTGGCGTCGTTGCAGCGTCTTGTCGTACTACTCGCACTGCCTGCGACGCTGCGCCTAGCCAGAACCGCTTCGCTGAGTTTTGTTAGCCGCTCTAAAGATTAGCGGGCCTGGATGCCCCACCCAGCGTGCGGGGCAACTGCCCCTGAAACAGCGGTGTCAATTGGGTCAGCGTGGCATTGGCGACGGCCTCGCCCCGCAGCGGCACCAGCATGGCGCGCAAATCCATGCGCAGGTACCACAGCGCTTCGATATCGCTCGCGTAGCGCAGGCGCATGTTCATGCGGGCGACTTCGCTGCCACCGAGGCCCACCAGGCACTGGATCATCGCGTAGCGAACTTCTTCGAGACCATGGTTGCGCACCCATGAAGTCGACGCAGGAGCATCGCGGCCCAGCAGGCCGTGCAGACTGTTGCGAAGATTGGGTTTGTTCCAGCGCATGAAGAAATGGCAGGCTGTCTGCGAGTGGCAGGACGGGCCAAGTTACGCGGGAGCAAGGCGGCGCGCAAGGGGTGTGCTCCTCTTTTTGCAGAAAGACAACACGCCACGGCCACTTTTTTCCACTTTACACGGGGTGGGGCTGTTTTGGTGGGGGGCGCAAGAGGCTGGACGGGCGATGGTTGGATTTTTGCGAACGACCGTGTCATTTAGCGCGTGCGCTGCAGCAGGGCTTGCACTAAACTGATCTGGATAAAGGCAATAAAGGGCGTGAGTTCATGAGTGTTCTGTCGACGGTCGTGTTTGCGGATATTTCAGGCAGCGCGTCGTTGTATGAAACCCTTGGCAATGAACGAGCCACCGAGGCCGTCACCCAGGTCACCCAGTGGATTGGCGGCACCATCGAAGCCCATCGCGGCCGCATCGTGAAGAATCTGGGCGACGGTGTATTGGGAATTTTCGGAGACGCGGCAAGCGCTGTCTCGGCCGCTGCGGCCATGCTGCGCGGACACCAGGAACGACTGAGCCGATGGCCCCTGCCGCTGCGCATGAATATCCGCGTGGGCGTGGCCAGCGGCGATGTGGTGGATGTGGACGGAGATTGCTATGGCGATGCCGTGAATGTCGCTTCCCGATTGTGTGAGCGCGCCGGGCCCGCAGAAATCTGGGCCACGGAAGCCGCGGTGCTGCTGTCGGGCGCCGCACCCTCGGTGTGGTACCGCAAGCTGGGCACGATGGGAATTCGCGGCAAATCCGAAAAACTGATGCTCTACCAGGTGGAGTGGCGTGAAAACGAAGAGCCCGACTCGTTGACCATGCAGGCCGCGCTGGTCAGCCAGTTCGCACCCGTGGACTCGGTCCTGGGGCAGATCCAGTTTTCGTGGCACGGCGTCGACCTGTCCTTCACCTCTGCCGAGGCACCCGTGCACATTGGCCGCGCCACCGATGCGCGCGTGTGCATCAACGACCCCCGCGTTTCACGGCTGCACGCGCGCATCGATTGGCGCGGCAGCGGCTTTGTGCTGACCGACATGAGCAGCTTTGGCACCTGGGTGCGCTTTGATGGCAGCGATGTCCCCGTGCAACTGCGCCGCGATGCCTGCAACCTGCATGGCACCGGCGAGATGGCGCTGGGGGTTTCGTTTGCTGATTCGAGTGCTCCCGTCGTCAAATTCCAGGTGGCCGGAGGCTGCGCGCACCTCGGTTGATTGCCCGCGCGCCCCGCGCCATGCGCTGGCAAAGGGTCGGGTCACACCGCACCGGCCAGGGCAGCGCCCATTTCCAACAAAAGCTTGAGGAGACATACACCATGGTGTGGGCACAACGCGCATTCGTCGCACTGGTAGCAGGGGCCTTGCTGGCGGGGGGCGGCATGGCCGTGTATGTGCAGCGTGCTTTTCCGGCGCTGGATGGGCGCTTGGCGGTACAAGGGTTGCGCCATGGCGTCAGCGTGCAGCGCGATTCAGCCGATGTCACGCACATCCAGGCGCAGTCTGCGCAGGATGCGTGGTTTGCCATGGGTTACGTGCACGCGCAAGAGCGCACCTGGCAGCTCGAATTCAACCGCCGGGTCATGCATGGCGAGTTGTCCGAAGTTTTTGGCCCTGCCACGCTGGAGACCGACAAGCTCATGCGTGCGCTCGACATCATGGGCCATGCACGCCGGCAATATGCCGGGCTGCCCGCCCACGCCCGCGAGGCGCTGCAGGTCTACAGCCAGGGCATTCATGCCTTCCACAAAAACCTGCCGCAGGCATTGCCCCCCGAGTTTCATGTGCTGGGGGTAAAGCCCGGCGGCGCCACCGGTGCTGTCTGGCAGCCTGAAGACAGCGTGGGCTGGGCGTTGATGATGGCGCTGGACCTGGGCGGCAACTGGGGCAACGAGTTTGCCCGCCTATCGGTGGCCAGAACGTTGGACACCGGGCGCCTGTGGCAGCTGATGCCGCCCTATCCGGGCGAGCCCCCTGCGGCGTCGGCCGATCTGGCCAGTTTGTACCGGCAACTGGGCATCTACCGGGATGCCGCAACGCCAGCTAACCCCACCGACACCCTGGGCGGCAAGCCCGAGGCCACAAGCGCCGCGCCGCAAGGGACCGGGGGCGTGTTTTCGCGCCAGGTCAGCCAGGGCATGCTGGCCTGGGCACAAGACCTCACCCGCAACGCCGGCACCTCTGAAGGCAAGGGCAGCAACAACTGGGTGCTGGCAGGTTCGCGCACGGTCAGCGGCAAACCCTTGCTTGCCAACGACCCCCACTTGGGCCTGAGCGCGCCGGCCATCTGGTATTTTGCGCGGCTCAAGGCGCCGTCGGGCACCGCTGCCGATGGCACCCCCATTGGTGCCCTGGATGTCATCGGCGCCACCTTGCCGGGGCTGCCCTTTGTGGTGCTGGGCCGCACCGACAGCGTGGTTTGGGGTTTCACCAACACCGGCCCGGATGTGCAAGACCTGTATCTGGAGCAGATCAACCCCGCCGACCCCGGCCAGTACCGCACGCCCGAGGGCTGGATGCCCTTTGCGCAGCGCACCGTGACCATTCGCGTCAAGGGCCAGCCCGATGTGGTGCTGCCGCTGCGCACAACCCGCCATGGCCCGGTATTGAGCGACGTGCAAAAGCCGCACGCCGAGGTGCTGGACCTGCGCAAATATGTGCTGGCGCTGCGCTGGAGTGCGCTGGATGCCGACAACCAGACGGTGCTTGCCGGGCTGCAGACCAACCAGGCAAAGTCGGTGGATGCGCTGTTTGAGGCGCTGGAGCCCTACCACTCGCCCATGCAGAGCGTGGTGGCCGCCGATGTGCACGGCAGCATCCGCTTCAAGGCCATGGGCAAGGTGCCTTTGCGCTACGCGGACAATGACATTCGCGGCGTGGCGCCGTCGCCCGGCTGGGATGCGCGCTACGACTGGCAAGGCTGGTTGCCCTCTGCCCAGGCGCCCCAGGACGATGGCGGCAGGGGCTGGGTGGCCACCGCCAACCAGCGCGTCACTGCGCCCGACTACCCGCATTACCTCACGCAAGACTGGGCGTTGCCATACCGTTTTGACCGCATTGCCCAGCTGATCGAGGCGACCCCCCGGCACGATGGGGCCAGCATGCAGGCCATCCAGGCCGATGTCTTGTCGCTGGCCACGCTGCGGTTGCTGCCCCATGTGCGCAAGGCCTCGCCACAGCATCCGCTCGCGGTACAAGTGCAGGCATTGCTGCACGATTTTGACGGCGTCATGGATGCCCACCGGGCCGCCCCGCTGGTGTTTGCCGCGTGGACGGACGAGCTGGCACGGGGCGTGATTGCCCCCCACATAGGGGAAGATCGCTTCAAGGCCACCTACGGCAAGCGTGACTACCGCGCCGCCCTGGAAGGAATTCTGGAGCGCGACGACGCCTGGTGGTGCCAGCCGCTGTCGTGTGCCGACCAGTCGGCAGCCGCGCTGGTGCGTGCACTGGATCGCCTGCAGGCCGACTATGGCCCCGACCCGGCTCGCTGGCGCTGGGGCGATGCCCATCCTGCGCTCAGCAGCCACCGCCCCTTCGGCAACGTGGCGCTGCTGGCACCTTACTTTGATGTCAACGTGCCTTCGCCCGGCGATGCCTACACGGTGAATGCGGGGCAGTACAACGCGGGTGACGCCAGGGGCGCTTTCGTGAACCGCCATGCGGCTTCGCTGCGCGCGGTGTACGACCTGGCCGACCTGGAAAACTCACGCTTCATCTACCAGACGGGCCAGAGCGGGCTGGTGTTCTCCCCACGCTACCGTGACATGCGTGCCACTTGGGCGCAGGCGGGTTACCGCAACCTGCAACGGCAGCCTGCACGCATGCAGCACGATTTTCGGCTGGTGCCCGCGCCATAGCGTCTCTTGCCTCGAAAAAAGGCAGGACGAGTACGTGAAAGGGTGCCCAGGCACAGCGCAGGCCAGCCAAGGGCGCAAATGGCGGCGGGACGGGCCTGGAGCGACCGGGGAACGCCGCTCAGCACCGCCCTTGCGGCAACCCTGCCGGGTCAGCGTCTTGATCGTATGAATATATGAAAAAAATGGCTCTAGCCCTTTATGGATAAGCGCTAGCAGCTATAAATATGGAAGCAAATGGTTCGGTGTCGGGCAGCACGTAGGCCACGCCGCTGGAGCGCCCAAACAAGGGATCGATCCACTGGTTGTAAAACGCCGCGGGCGCATTGATGCAGCCATAGCTGATCCGTTTGTCCTGCGCGCTGCGGCTGGCCAGGCGTTGCAGGCGCCGCTCGGAAGCGCTGACGCTGCGCACGCGGTGCAGCGAAACCGCCGATTCGTAGTCAATCCACACGATGTCTTCGCCGCGCAGGTTGCGGCCAGGCTCGGTCACAAAACGGCCGGCAGGGGTGGTGCGTTCTTCGGGGCGAACCTGGGCCAACGGGCGCTGACCGATGCCGGGCACCGAATGGTCGCCGCGCGCCGCACCCAGCAGCACCGGGGCAGAGCCCAGCCACCGCGCCTGTGCCGAAAAAACGTGGATGCGGGCGGCCAGTTTGTCTACCACCGCAAAGGGCAGGCCCTGATTGTCGCCGGTGCCTTCGATCCAGCGCACCAGCTGGCGCACCAAAGGGCTGGTGCCAGCAGCAGGGTGGCCATCTGCGAGCGGCGTTGCGGGCAGGTTTGCCGACGCTGCGTGGCCTGCCGGGGCCATCACAGAGGCAATCCACGCACCTGCACCACACAGCAAGGTGCGGCGGTTCAGCGGCAGGGGATTCAGGGGTGGGCAAGAACGAGGCATAGCGCCTGCCATCGTATCGTCTTGGTGCGCGCCGATGGCTGCCATCGCGGTGAAATCATTCCATCTGTGCGGGGTGTGCGCACAAAAAGCACTCTGGCCTGGGGGTGATCCGCAGAGTCGTGAGGCGTGTGAAGATTTTCTCGCTGCAATTGTTTTCTTTGCAGATGAAAAAATGAGCCAAAACAGGCTTTAGCCCTTATTCCGTAAGCGCTGGTAGCTATCAAAATAAGAAAACCCGCCCAGGGCTGCCGAGGCAACCGGAAGGCGGGGAGGGGTGGCAAGCGGGCCTTGGCAATACCGGTGTGCGTGGCACCCGCCAGCGCACAGCGGTGTTGTCAGCCAGCAGCCGCGGGCGATCAGGGCTTTGGCGGCGCGTACTTGCCCAGTTCCATCTTGGCGATGGAGTTGCGGTGCACTTCGTCCGGGCCATCGGCAAAGCGCAGTGTGCGTGCCTGGGCGTAGGTAAAGGCGAGCGGGAAGTCGTCACTCACGCCGCCGCCGCCGTGCGCCTGCATGGCCCAGTCGATCACGTCGCAGGCCATGGTGGGTGCCACCACCTTGATCATGGCGATTTCGGTGCGTGCGACCTTGTTTCCGGCGGTGTCCATCAGCCACGCGGCCTTGAGCGTGAGCAGGCGGGCCATGTCGATCTTGCAGCGCGCCTCGGCAATGCGCTCTTGCGTCACGCCCTGCTGTGCCACGGTCTTGCCGAAGGCCACGCGCGCCATGGAGCGCTTGCACATGAGTTCCAGTGCGCGCTCTGCCAGGCCGATCAGGCGCATGCAGTGGTGGATGCGTCCGGGGCCAAGGCGCCCTTGTGCGATTTCGAAGCCACGGCCTTCGCCCAGCAGGATGTTGGAGGCTGGAACGCGCACGTTCTCGAACAGCACCTCGGCATGGCCGTGCGGTGCGTCGTCGTAGCCGAACACATTGAGTGCACGCACGATCTTCACGCCGGGTGTGTTGGCGGGCACGAGGATCATGCTCTGCTGCGAGTGGCGTGGGGCGTCCGGGTTGGTCTTGCCCATGGTGATGAACACCGAGCAACGCGGGTCCATGGCACCCGATGTCCACCATTTGCGGCCGTTGATGACGTATTCGTCCCCCTGGCGCTCGATGCGGGTGGCGATGTTGGTGGCATCGCTCGAAGCCACGTCGGGTTCGGTCATGGCGAAGGCGGAGCGGATCTTGCCCTCGAGCAGCGGCTTGAGCCAGCGGGCCTTGTTTTCCGCGTCACCGTAGCGGGCGATGGTTTCCATGTTGCCGGTGTCGGGGGCCGAGCAGTTGAAGACTTCGCTCGACCACAGCACGCGGCCCATGATTTCGGCCAGGGGGGCGTATTCCTGGTTGGTCAGGCCCGCACCGTGGTAGCCAGATGCCTCGGCCGTGTCCACGGGCAGGAACAGGTTCCACAGCCCGGCGGCCTGGGCCTTGAGCTTGAGGTTTTCGATGGTCTGCAGCGGCGTCCAGCGCTTGCCCACGGCCGTGTTGGCGGCCAGCTCGGCGGCGTAGGCTGCCTCGGCCGGGTAGATGTGGTCGTCCATGAACTGGAGCAGCTTGGCCTGCAGTTCCTTGGTCTTGGGGGAGTAGTCAAAGTCCATGGGGGGTCTCCGTCAAAAAAATCGATCGTGGGTTTAGCTGCGCTGGGCGAACGACCAGGCCAGCTGGGCCATGGGGCGCGCCGTATCGCCCGAGGCCTTGGCCTGCGCGCTGGAGGCTGTGCCCGCCTCCACCCGCTTGGCGATGCCCTGCAGGATGGCGGCGATGCGGAACATGTTGTAGGCCATGTAGAAGTTCCAGTCGGCGCGCAGCGCCTCGGGCGTGGTGATGCCCGTGCGCTCGCAGTACAGGCGGATGTAGCTGTCCTCGTCGGGAATGCCCAGCGCCGCTAGGTCTTGGCCCGCGATACCCCGGCCCATCGCGGCAGGGATGTGCCAGCTCATGCAGTGGTAGCTGAAATCGGCCAGGGGATGGCCCAGGGTGGACAGCTCCCAGTCGAGCACAGCAACCACGCGCGGCTCGGTCGGGTGGAACATGAGGTTGTCGAGCCGGTAGTCGCCATGCACGATGGAGACCTTGCTCTCATCGCGGGCGCTGGCGGGCATGTTGGCGGGCAGCCACTGCATGAGCTTGTCCATCTCTTCGATGGGTTGGGTGATGGAGGCCACATACTGCTTGCTCCAGCGCCCGATCTGGCGATCAAAGTAGTTGCCGGGCTTGCCATAGCTTGCCAGGCCCCTGTCGGCAAACTTCACCGAATGCAGGGCCGCAATCACGCGGTTCATTTCGTTGTAGATGGCGCCGCGCTCTGTCGGCGTCATGCCGGGCAGGGACTGGTCCCATAGCACACGGCCCTGCATGCACTCCATCACATAAAACGCGCGGCCAATCACCGATTCGTCTTCGCACAGCACATGCATGCGTGGCACTGGCACATCGGTGCCATACAGGCCGCTCATCACCGCAAACTCGCGCTCGATGGCATGGGCCGATGGCAGCAGCTTGGCCACAGGGCCGGGCTTGGCGCGCATCACATAGCTGGCGCCGGGGGTGATGAGCTTGTAGGTGGGGTTGGATTGCCCACCCTTGAACATCTCGACCGTCATGGGGCCGGTAAAGCCCTCCATGTTGCGGGTGAGCCATGCGGTCAGGGTGTCAATGTCGAATGCATGCTGCTCCGAGACCGGGCGCGTGCCAACGAAGTGGTCAAAGTTGCTCATAGTTCCAAAAGGTAGTCGCACTGAGAGGGCGTGGTTGCCGCACCGCAGGCGCAAGAAAATGGGGCCCTGCAGCAGCCCAGGGGCGCTGTGCTCAGGCGTCGGCTTCGGCGATCCGCATCAGCGCCTGGCGGTCGCGCACCACCAGGCCGCCCGGCTCGATGCGGATGGCATCTTCGCGCTCCATGGCCTTGAGTTCCTGGTTGACCCGCTGGCGCGATGCACCCAGCAGTTGCGCCAGTTCTTCCTGTGCCAGCTGCAGGCCAATGCGCATTTCGTTGCCGTCCGACAGGCTGGGAATGCCGTAGCTGCGCACCAGGTGCACCAGCTGCTTGGCCAGGCGTGCGCGCAGGGGCAGGGTGTTGAGGTCTTCGACCAAGCCGTAGAGTTGCCGGATGCGCCGCGCGTGCAGACGCAGCATGGCTTCGTAGAACTCGGTGTGCGCCGCAAGAATTTTCTTGAAGTCGGCCTTGGCCACGCAAAGGATGGTGGTGTCGCCATGTGCATAGGCGTCGTGCGTGCGCCGGTCGCCGTCGAAAATGGCCACGTCGCCGAACCAGATGCCCGGCTCCACATAGGTCAGCGTGATCTGCTTGCCGGAGATGGAGGTGGAGCTCACCCGCACCGCACCGCGCGCGCAGGCAATCCACTCCTCGGGCGGGTCGCCGCGGGCGGCTATGAGGCCGCCATCCTTGAAGCGTTTGACGTAGGCACATCGCAGGATGTCGTGTCGAAGGGATGGTGAGAGGGATGAAAACCAGCGACCTGAGTTGATCGCTTCACGTTCTTCGATAGTAAGAATCGGGTCGTCCATGGCCTGTCTTTTGTGTGACTTGAAACAGAACCATTGTCGCGTGAGGGACGGGCACTTACTGTCAGGGTTGTCACCTGCGTGTCTGCTGCCTTTGCCCAAAGCAAAACCCCCGAAACCTTGTGGGGCGCCGGGGGTGCGTGGGTGGGCGGTGAAGTGGGCAGCTATTCGTATTGCGGGGTGTGCTTGTCCAGAAATGCCGCGATGCCCGCACCGGCATTGGCGTGGTGCAGATTTTTGACAAAGTGGTCCCGTTCGCTTGCCAGGTGTGCGGACAGGGTGTTGCGGGGCGCATCGCTCACCAGTTCCTTGATGCTGGCCAGCACGTTGGGCGCCCGCGCATTGAGCTGCTCTGCCAGCGCCAGCGCGGTCGCCAGGGCACTGCCGGGCTCGGCCACGCGGTTGACGATGCCCAGGGCGTGCAGGCGCTCGGCAGTCAACCGGTCGCCGCACATGAGGATCTCGGTGGCCAGCTGGCGCGGCAGCGCCTGCGACAGGCTCCAGCTGGCGCCGCCATCGGGCGACAGGGCCACGTTGCTGTAGGCCATCACAAACACCGCATTGCGGGCCGCCACCACCAGGTCGCATGCCAGTGCCAGCGAAAAGCCGGCGCCTGCCGCAGCGCCTTCGACTGCTGCAATCACCGGCTTGGGAAAAGTACGAATGGTCTCGATCCAGCTGTGCAGGCCTTCGATGCTTTGCGCCTGCACCTGCGGGTCGGCCTGGCGGCTGGCTTGCAGACGCAGCAGGTTGCCTCCTGAGCAAAACACGCCTGCGGCCCCGGTGATGACAACACTGCGCACCTCGGCGCTGCTCTCGGCCACGTTGAGTGCCTCGATGCCGGCGGCATACATGGCGGGGTCGATGGCGTTGCGCAGCTCCGGGTTGCTGAGCGTCAGAACCAGGGTCTGGCCCTCGCGGGCGGCTTGAAGTTGTGCGGGCATGGGGAGTTTGCAGGCGGTAGGGTTGGGTGCTTCCTCAATGCTCTTCAACGTGTGCCAGGCTCAGGCCGATGGCCCCGCGCCGGCGCAACCAGGGGCTGGGGCGGTACCGTGTGTCGCCATACACCGTTTGCATGTTGAACAGCACTTCGAGGATGTTGGTGGGGCCCCAGCGGTCGCCCATGGCCAGTGGTCCGAGTGGGTAGCCAAGCCCCAGCGTGACAGCGGTTTCCAGGTCACGCGGGCTGCAGATCTGCTGCTGGCAGATGTCGCTGGCAATGTTCACGATGGTGGCCACCACGCGCTGGGTGACAAAGCCACCGCTGTCCCGGATCACGCTAACGGCCTTGCCGTCGCGGGCAAAAAGGGCGTGTGCAGCGTCCCGAATATCCACGCGCGTGGCCGGATTGGTGGCCAGCACGCGCCGCCGGGTGGCAGCATCGTCAATGAGCATGTCGATGCCGATGGTGCGGGCGGGATCGAGCCGTTCCACGACCGCGACGGTGGTGATGTCAAAACCCAGCGGTGCCACCACCGAGATGGCAGTCTGCGACGGTGATGCGCCCGTTTCAATGGTGGCGCCCAGGTCCTTGAGCAGTTGGTAGAGCTCGGCGCGCCGCGCCGCGCGTGTTGAAACCCACACCGGTGGAATGCTGGCAACTTCGGGAACAGCGGGTTCGGCAGGAACCTGCGCCACGCCGTTTTCGTAGCGATAAAACCCTTCGCCCACCTTCTTGCCGACTATTCCGCCCGCCAGACGCTGCGCAGTGATCACGCTGGGGCGAAAGCGCGGTTCTTCGTAATACTGGTGGTAGATCGACTCCATCACGGGGTGGGAGACATCCAGGGCCGTTAAATCCATGAGTTCGAACGGCCCCAGCTTGAAGCCCACCTGGTCGCGCAGGATGCGGTCGATGGTGGCGAAATCGGCCACGCCTTCACCGACGATGCGCAGCGCTTCGGTGCCAAATCCACGCCCCGCATGGTTGACGATGAATCCTGGGGTGTCTTGCGCCTGCACCGGTGTGTGCCCCATCTGACGCGCATAGTGGGACAGTGACTCGCACACTGTGGGGGCTGTCTTGAGCCCGGCAATCACTTCCACCACCTTCATCAGCGGCACGGGGTTGAAGAAGTGAAAGCCCGCCAGCCCTTCGGGCCGCCGCAATGTGGCCCCGATGGCGGTCACCGCCAGTGAGGATGTATTGGTGGCCAGCACGGCGTGTGGCCCCACCACGGCCTCCAGTTGGGCAAAAAGAGCCTGTTTGGCATCCAGACGCTCCACGATGGCTTCGATGACGAGGTCGCACGACGCCAGGTCGGCGATGGTGGCGACGGGCTCAAGCAGGTTGCCCCAGCCCTGGGCCTGTTCATCGGAAATGCGTCCTTTGTCTTGCAGGCGCTGCCATTGGGCCTGGATGCTGCCGCGCGCCGATGCTGCGGCGTCCGGTTGCATGTCGAGCAAGAGAACCCGACTGCCAGCCTGGGCCGCTATCTGTGCAATGCCTCGGCCCATGGCGCCCGCGCCTACGATGCCCACGATGGGAAACTGATTTTTCATGGCGGCATTATGGCGTTGGCGTTTAGTGACACTTGTGTGCAAAAATGACCACACCAAAAAAAGAAATTTTTGTGAAATTACGTAACGTTATTTTTGGGGCTGGGTGTTGGGTGGTCGTTGGCAGTGCCGCAGCCATTTCGCTGGGGCAAAGCCGGGGGGCCGTCATTCTTGGTGCTCCAGTCGATCTCGCCTTTGATGTGCAACCCGACGAGGGGGCAGATATTGCCTCGTCCTGTGTCACGGCAGATGTGGCGTTTGGCGACTCTCCGGTTCCCGAATCCCGGGTGCGGGTGTCTGCGTTGCCCAAGTTGCCGGGGCGCTCCCCTGCGGTGCGTGTGCAGGTGGCGGGTTCGGTGAATGAGCCCGTCATTTCTGTCAGGATGTCGGCTGGATGCTCAGGAAAAATCACCCGCAACTACACTTTTCTGGTTGATCCACCCGTTGCCTACGTGCCCGGCCACGTGGTGAACATTGACCAGTTGGCGTCGGTCCCCCCCGCATCAGGCCGCGATGCGGGCGCAGGTGCGGGGCGCCCCGCTTCGTCTCCCGCCATGCGTCGCAACGCACAAGCGCCCGCCGACCCCAGTGCACAGGCCGACGCCACAACTCCTGCCCCCCGCAAGCCACAGACCACCAAGCAGCTAGCTCGCGTTGCACCACCCCGTGCGCCTCGGGCTGTGGCCCCCAAAGCACCCGCACGCGAGGCTGCCCCTGTCAAGGTGGCGGCATCGCCCCCGGCGCCAGAGCGGTCACGGCTGGTAATGGAACCGCTGGATGCCTTGGCCGATCCGTCCGTTGCGCTGCGTCCTTCAGTCGACATGGGTGCCCTGCCGGCCCAGGCCTCGGCCTCACAACGGCTCGAAGCAGCAGCGGCCTGGAAGGCTATGAACACGGCACCCGAAGCGGCACAGCGAGACGACGAACGCGTGCGTGCGCTCGAAGCCGAGATGGCCGTCTTGCGTGCCAAATCCGCCTCCGACCAAGCCAGCTTTGCTGAATTGCAGCAGCGACTTGCCTTGATCGAGAGCCAGCGCTTTCCTGCAGGGCTTGTTTATGCGCTGCTGGCTTTGCTGGCCTTGGTATCGGGCCTGCTGGCCTGGGTATGGACCAGGGCGCGCCGCGATTCCCGGCTGGCCATACAGGCCTGGCGCGATTCGGTTGCGTTGAGTGCCAAGCACAGCGATGCAGGTCACCACGATCCCCACGATCTGGTACCCCATCCCCACGACACGTGGGGGCCGGAGGACTCTTCGCAATTTGCTGAAGATACGTATATTCACGCCGGATCGCAGCCCGTCCAGCCTGGAGACGCGCCCTCGATGGCAACGCCAGAGCGCGCGCCGCAACCCATATCGGTGGCAAAAGCCGCGCCACCCACCGAAAGCCCCTGGCACATCGTCAACCCCGAAGCCCTTTTTGATCTTCAGCAGCATGCCGAGTTCTTTGTTTCGGTAGGTCAGCACGACCAGGCCGTGGAGGTGCTCAAGAAGCACATTGCAGCCCATCGCGAAACCTCGCCATCGGCTTATCTTGAGCTCTTGCGGCTGTACCACACGCTGGGGCGCTCGGACGATTTTGGCCAGTTGCGCGATCAGTTCTGCAGCCACTTCAATGCGCAGGTGCCTGAGTTCTCGGCGTTCAGCCGCCAGGGCCGACCTCTGGAGCATTACCTTGATGCACTGGCCGCCATCGAAGCAGAGTGGACCTCGTCCTCCGTGCTGCAGTTGCTCGAAAAGTATCTGTTCCGCAGGGCGGGGGATGCATCGGTTGCACCGTTTGATCTGGCGGCATTTGACGATCTGTTGCTGTTGCTGGCCATTGCGCAAACCACGCCGGCAAGCGCTCGTGGGGCAGCGCCTCCGCGCATGCGCACAACACCACTTGCTTCGCCGCTGGATGCTCTGGACGGCGCAGTGTCAGAGCCGTTGCACGTTAAATCGCCTTCGGCTGCGGTCCCCGTTGTCGATCTGCCCCTGGATTCGCTGACTGCCAGCCTGGAGTTTGATTTTGGCCATCATGCGCCCGCAGCGCCCGAACTTTCCAGCAATGCAGTCCTGAAGCCCGGCGCACCAATAGAGTCCCATGAGCTGGACCTGGATTTGTCCGATCCTCCGCATCTCACGCTCAGCGATCTGCCACCCGTTCCGGTCACGGTGGCGCCGCGTCCAGACCAGCCGATTGGCTTTGGCATGGCCAACGATCTGGTGGAAGTGCGCCTTGAACTCGAAGAGCTCGAACAACGCAAACCCGAACCCAAGGTGTGAACCGAACCCGGGGCGCTGCGGTGCCAGGTCGCTTTCGGTCATGCTGACGGGAGAACCACCTCCGCTACCGACGCTTGTGCGGCGTGGTGGGGGTGTTGCAGCCACCAGCAAATCCCCGGCAGCCTGGACGCTGACCCATTTACGCTGTCCCAGCGCCAGGGCTCTACGTTGTGGCCATGCGTGCCATTAGCTGGCGCGCAGCCTCTTCGGGGTTGGGTGCGTTGACCAGCGCCCGCACCACAGCGATAGAGCCCACGCCGGTGCCCAGCACTTCGCCAAACTGATCAGCGCCAATGCCTCCAATGGCCACCAGTGGATAGCCTTGCATCAGGCGCGCATAAGCCGCCAGGCGGCCTATGCCCTGGGGCGCCGTCGCCATTTTTTTGAGCGTCGTGGGAAACACCGCCCCCAAGGCGACATAGCTGGGGCCCACGGCGTCGGCGCGCACCATTTCTGCGTAGCCGTGCGTGCTCACCCCCAGCCGCAGGTCCGAGGCCTGCAGGGCTTGCAACTCGCTGGGTTGCAGGGCGTCGAGGTCTTCCTGCCCGAGGTGGACGCCATAGGCCCCGGCCTCAATGGCTTGGCGCCAATGGTCGTTGATGAACAGCAGCGCCTGCGTGCCTTGCACCGCCTGCACGGCTGCTGTCACCTCGCGCGCCACGGCGGCGCAGTCGTCTGATTTGAAACGCAGCTGCACGGTGGGTACGCCGGCCCGCGCCATGCGCCCCACCCACACCGCATCGGGCAGAACGGCATACAGGCCCAGCTGCTGCGGACAAGACGCAAAGGCGCTACGCCGTGGCGCTGGCTGCAGGCCAAAATCCTGCGGCTCATCAGGCCATGGCGTGGGCGCAAAATGGCCCATGCGCGCGCTGCGTGCCTGCCATGCGTGGGCCACGCACTCTGCATCGTGCGCAATGAACCCGAGTGCGCTGCATGCTTGCAGCGCAGCCTGGTACACCGGATCTGGCGATGTGGGCGCCGGCGTGGGCTGCGCCGCAAAGCCGGGAAACGCGCTGGCATGGTGCTGTAGGATTTCTTGCAGCATGGCATCGACATCACTCATGGTCGTCATTCTTGTGCATGGTGCCAGAAGGGGGTGCCAAGCACGGGGGTGCTGGCCTGGGCGGTGTCCTGGGCTGCCATGGCGCCGGCCTTGCGGGCCGATCGCCCCGCCTGCACCGCGTCGGCAAATGCCCCGGCCATGGTGACGGGGTCTTGCGCCAGTGCAACGGCAGTGTTCAGCAGCACACCGTCGTAACCCCATTCCATGACCTGGCAAGCGTGCGAGGGCAGGCCCAATCCCGCGTCCACCAGCAGCGGCACATCCAGGCGCTCGCGCAGCAGCTGCAGCGCATAGGGGTTGACGGGGCCGCGCCCGGTACCAATGGGGGCCGCCCAGGGCATCACGGCCTGGCAGCCCACGTCCACCAGGCGCTGGCACAGCACGAGGTCTTCGGTGCAATAGGGAAGCACCTGAAAACCGTCCTTGATGAGTTGCGCGGCAGCTTCCACCAGGTTGAGCGTGTCAGGCTGCAGCGTGTAGTCGTCGCCAATCAGCTCCAGCTTGATCCACGGGGTGTTGAACACCTCGCGCGCCATGTGCGACGTGGTGATGGCCTCTTGCACGCTGTGGCAACCGGCGGTGTTGGGCAGGATGGGCACATTCAGGCGGCGCAGCAGCTCCCAGAAGCTGTTGCCCGCCTCGGCACCAAGGCTGCCCTGGCGGCGCAGTGATGCCGTGAGCATGGCCGGGCGCGCGCGCTGCACTGCGGCTTCCAGCACGCTGGGCGATGGATAGCGTGCCGTGCCCAGCAAAAGGCGGCTGGAAAAAGATTGGCCATAAAGGACCAGCATGTCGTCGGAATTGGAAGAGGTCATGGCATGCGGTGGCATCAGCCACCCGTCACAGGAGAGATGATTTCCACCCGGTCGCCCGCCTGCAGCAGCTGTTCGGCGTAGTGGGTGTTGGGTACAAAAACGGTGTTGACCGCCACCGCGAAGGGCGGGCGCGCCGCCACGGCGGCAATGGCATCGGCCAGCGTGGCGCTGTCGGGCAGTTCGTGGGATGTCTGGTTGATCAGAATGTTCATGGCAACGCGCGGCTGTCGTCTCCGGTGGGCAAGGCAAGATCAAAGCGGGAGGCCAGCGGCGACTGGCCCGTGGCCATGAGCTCCAGCACCACGTCGAGCATCGCCGGGGCGATCATGAAACCATGGCGGTATAGGCCGTTCACTTCCAGCACCCGGGGTTGCGATTGGCGCACGGCGGGCAGATTGTCGGGCAATGTGGGGCGGCACTGGGTGGCGATTTCCACAATGCGGGCCTCCGCAAAGCCGCTGTGCACGGCATAGGCGGCGCTCAGCAGCTCTAGGGTAGACCGCACGCTGGCTGGTGACAGGTCGTCGGATTCGATTTCCGTGGCGCCAATCACAAACAGATGGTCTTCCTTGGGCGCAATGTAGATGGGGTAGCGCGGGTGCACCACCCGGGTGGGGCGCCGCAGCGTGACTTCGGGCGCGTGCAGGCGCACCACTTCGCCCCGCACGCCGCGCAAGGCACGCCATTGGCCGCGCGCACCCAGACCGCGGCAGTCGAGCAGCCAGTCGGCCTGCCCGGGTGTGCCGGGCGAAAACTCGCCAGGGTCGCGCGGGGTGTGCCAGTGGCAGCGCACCTGCAGGCGATCCATCTCGTGGGCCAGGGCGGCCAGCAACTGACGGTTGTCCAGCTGGCCTTCACCGGGCAGATAAAGCCCTTGCGAAAAGCGGTGCGCCAGCGTGGGCTCGGCGGCAGCCACGCCGGCGCTGTCGAGCACCTGCATTGCGGGCAGATCGGGAATGGTGGTCTGGGTGGTTTCCAGCAGGCGCTGCAGCCGCTGCGCCTCGGCAGAGTCCTGGCGGTGCCAGACGATCAGCGTGCCTTCTTGCTGAAAGAACACCGGCTGTTCCAGCGCCGCCAGCATCTGGGGCCAGCGCGTGAGGGAGTATTGGCCCATGCGCACTACCCCCGGTTCGGTCACGGCCGACTCAGCCAGTGGGGCCACCATGGCGGCCGCAATGGGCGCTGCGGCATGCTCGGCGGCCGGGCCGCCGCTGTCGTAAACCTCAACAGAGTGGCCTTGGCGGGCCAGTTCAACAGCCAGAAGCCGGCCCATGAGGCCGGCACCCAGAATGACAATGGAGGAAGGTTGGAGTTTCATGCGTCCTTCTGTAGGCAACAGGAGGACAAAACGGGGCTGTGCCGTTACTGGAAACTCCCCACGCCAGCATGACCTGGATCGGGTAGCGGAGCCCAGCGCCAAGAGGTGCTGTGAGAACTTGTCGTTTCGTGGCTCCAGGGTCTTTCTCAGTCGCGCGCCATATTGGCGGGACACCCCTGTTTCGTCCGTAAGCCGGAATTACAGCATATCCCTCTGCGCCCCGAATTGACCTGGCGCATAGGCCATAATTTTTGCCATGACAACTCCAACAAGCTCCGCTACGCTGCGGCCGCGCTACGTGCGCGTGCTGTCCATCGCCGGCTCCGACAGCGGCGGCGGCGCAGGCATTCAGGCCGACCTCAAAACCTTCAGCGCCCTGGGCTGCTACGGCATGACCGCCATCACGGCCATCACCGCGCAGAACACACTGGGCGTGACGGGCATCCACGGCGTGCCGCCCGACATGCTGCGCGCGCAGATCGATGCCGTAGCGCAGGACATCGGCGTGGATGCAGTGAAGATCGGCATGCTGGCGTCGCCTGAGGTGGTGCGCGTGGTGGCGCAGGCCATCCGCACCCACCGCCTTCCCCATGTGGTGCTCGACCCGGTGATGGTGGCCACCAGCGGCGACCGCCTGATCGCCAGCGAAACCGTGCAGGTGTTGGTGGACGAGCTATTTCCGCTGGCCGAAGTGGTCACACCCAATCTCGACGAAGCTGCGTTGCTGCTGGGCCGCGAGATCGAAGGCATTGATGCCCTTGACGACGCGGCGCGGGACCTGTTGGCCCTGGGCGCGCCTGCCGTGCTGCTCAAGGGCGGGCACCTGAAAGGCGAGCGCGTGGTGGACCTGCTGGCCACGCGGGCGGGCCTGCGCCAGCGCCTCGAAAGCGCGCGCATCGCCACGCACAACGGCCACGGCACGGGCTGCACCTTGTCGTCCGCCATTGCCGCACACTTGGCACTGGGCTCGCCGCTGCCCCAAGCCGTGGAATGCGCGCGTGCCTACATATTGGGTGCCATTGCTGCGGGGGCTCACGTGCGCACGGGCCAGGGCCACGGGCCACTCAATCACAGTTATGCACCCGTAGTGCAGCGGGTGCTGCATGATTGAGTTCGAGTCCTGCGAGGCCCGTTAAGAGCTGAAGCGCTGAAGAGGCCTTCAAACCACCTGCGCGAAATGGCTGCGCAAGTAGGCAATGATCTTTTCGGAGTCGTAGAGCCAATGGCTGTTGCCAGCTTCGTCGGTGATCTTCAGGCAGGGCACCTTGGTGTGGCCACCTTGCTGCGTCAATTCGGCTCTGGCGGGTCCTTCCGGCTGAGCGTCCACCTGGGTGATTTTCAGGGAAAGGCGTCGCATTTCCTGGCGCACTTTGATGCAAAAAGGGCAGGTCTTGTATTGGTACAGGGCGAGTGCGCGGCACGATTGGTCCACCGAATCTTGTCCGGCAGTGGAACGCACCATGCCCTGGGGACGCGTCAAGGTCTCCTTGAGCTGCATCACAGGGCCCAACACAATGCGCAGGGTCTTGAAAAAGGATCGAACTAAAAATTTCATGGGCCATTTTAGGCAAGCAGAGCGCTGCCCCTTTGTGGGCAGACCATGGGCTGCCCTTGCGCGAAATCGTTCAGCGGCGTGGGCGGGTTGCGAATGCCAGCACAAAACACAGCACCAGCGTGGGCAGAGCGGCACCGAGCAACGTGGAGACCATGGGCATCAGGTGGTAGAAAGCTATGCCTGCCAGCCAGATGGCAACCGGCACAGGGTTGACCTTGCGTGCCTGCGCCAGCAATGCGGGCGCATTGGTGCCAAAAGCCAGGCGCCCCAGGATGACGCCGAACAAGGGCACAAACACCGAGCTCAGCAGCAGCAAAAATGGCTCCAGGCTGTGCATGGGCAGCACCAGCGCCAGAGCGGTGCACAACGCTGTCATGGCCAGGCCCCAGCGGCGCACGCTCCAGCGTGGCAGCAGGCTGTGGGCCGACACGGCGCCCGAGTAGGTGTCGCCGTAGGCGTTGTCCACTTCGTCAATCAGGATCAGCGACAGCGCAATCAACCCGCCCTGGGCCAGCAGCAAGGCCTGCACCAGGTCCTTGCTGGGCAAGGTCAGCGCTACCAGCACACCGAGTGCATAGCACCACATGTTGGCCAGCGCGTAGCCCAGCCAGGTCCCGCGCAGGGCAGCGCTGCCGCTTTTGCCGTGGCGGGCATAGTCGGCCACCAGCGGCAGCCACGAGATGGGCATGGCAATCACCAGGTCCAGCGCCGGCAACACGCCCATGCCGCCTTCGCCCTTGCGGTTCCACAGTGCTTCAAAGCCCTGCACCTGTGCCAGTGATAGAAACTGCCAGCTCAGCCACAACAGCGACAGCACCACCAGCGGCAGCGCCACGCGCGCAATCACCTTGCGCACCAGTTGCACCATCGAGCCGCTGATGAGCAACATCACCACGCCGCCCCACAGCAGCGTGGCCAGCACCGGCCAGTGCGCATCCGCCATGGTGTCCCACTGCTGCCCGATGGCCACCGTGGCATCGCGCATCACCACCAGCTCGAACGTGCCCCAGCCCACCAGCTGCACGATGTTCAGGACGATGGGCAGCCCCGCAAAGGTGCGGCCATACACCGCATGCATCAGGCCCGCGCTGGCCAGCCCGCTGTCGCAGCCCAGCTTGGCCACCCAGCCCAGCAAGCCAGCGCCCAGAATGGAGCCCGCCACGATGGCCCACAGGGCCTCTCGGGTTCCGAGGGCGGGCATCAGATAGGCGCCCACCTGCATCACCAGCAGACCCACGCCCAGGCTGAACCACAGCGAGGCGTGGTCGTGCCAGCCAAACACGCGCCGCTCGCTCGAAACGGGTGTCAGCGCCTCGTTGGCGGAAGTGGTGCGGGTGCTCATGCGGGTTCCTTGGCAGTGCGGTGCGTCACTGCGCAAGGAAGGCCCCGGCCACGCGCGGTCAACGGCGTGAAATAGCGGACGGGCTTCCCTGCGCGAGGATGATCTCAATCAGGTTCAAAGGGACTCTCTCAGCCCGTGCAGCGTTGGCGCTGCGGGGCACCCCTAGCGGTGCAGCGCCACGTGGCGCTGCGGGGTGGATTCTAGCGGGGGGGAATTTGCTTTGGAGGGTGGGTGGTTGTCGGCCAGTACCGGCCATCGGTGGTGCGGGGTTCGTTGGGTGCTGAACAGAGGGTGAATGGGCAGTTCAGCAAACCTTCAGGGTGGCAATACAACAATGCCAGACAACAAGAAAGCAGAAGTCGCATGCGGGTTAAGGCAATGCTGATCAAGGTCCACCGTTGTCGCTTCTCAAACGTTATCCGCAGATGAAGCAGCAGACCCTGGCAATGGCCGCAGATCAAAACAACGGATTCGAGCAGTCGCGCAAGCCCACCCGACGTG
>NZ_QOZT01000029.1:0-39519 GCF_003345135.1 Acidovorax sp. BoFeN1 | reverse complement strand
TGGCGACAACGTGTCGATCACTGTGAAGCTGATCAACCCCATCGCCATGGAAGAAGGCCTGCGTTTCGCCATCCGTGAAGGCGGCCGCACCGTGGGCGCTGGCGTCGTGGCCAAGATCATTGCTTAAGTTTTAAGCAGAACAAGGAACTTGCCATGTCCAAGCAAAAAATCCGCATCCGCCTGAAGGCGTTTGACTACAAGCTGATCGACCAGTCCGCTGCCGAGATCGTTGATACCGCCAAGCGCACCGGCGCCATTGTCAAGGGCCCCGTGCCCCTGCCAACGCGCATGAAGCGTTTTGACATCCTGCGCTCGCCGCACGTCAACAAGACCAGCCGTGACCAGCTTGAAATCCGCACGCACCAGCGTCTGATGGACATCGTGGATCCCACCGACAAGACGGTGGACGCCTTGATGAAGCTCGACCTGCCCGCTGGTGTGGACGTCGAAATCAAGCTGCAGTAAAAAGACCGCGGTGCTGCTGGCTTGCCAGTGGTGCCACGTCTTCCTAACGCGAACTTGCTTGAAAAAGCGGTTCGCGTTATACTTTAGGGCTTCGCCTAATTTGCGCCGTACAAACGGTGTCAAAAAGGTGAGGTTTTATCAACCGCCTTTCATGCACGCGAGTGCAAACGCCGCAGCCAATTGAAGTTGTGGCGGTGGAAGTTTTGGAGAAACAAATGAGTCTGAGCAACTCCCTGGGGTTGCTGGGTCGCAAGGTGGGCATGATGCGTCTGTTCACCGATGACGGGGACGCAGTGCCTGTCACGGTGGTGGATGTGTCCAACAACCGCGTAACCCAGATCAAAACCCAAGAGAACGATGGCTACGTGGCCCTGCAGGTCACGTTTGGCTCGCGCAAAGCATCGCGCGTGACCAAGCCAGAAGCCGGTCACCTTGCCAAGGCAGGTGTGGAAGCCGGTGAAATCATCCAGGAATTCCGCGTGACCGCAGATACCGCAGCCCAGTACCAAGCTGGCGCGTCGGTGGTCGTGACGTCCGTGTTTTCCGTGGGTCAAAAGGTCGACGTGCAAGGCACTTCGATCGGTAAGGGCTACGCCGGTACCATCAAGCGTCACAACATGAGCTCGCAGCGCGCGTCGCACGGTAACAGCCGTTCGCACAATGTGCCTGGCTCTATCGGTATGGCACAAGACCCCGGTCGCGTGTTCCCCGGCAAGCGCATGACGGGTCACCTCGGTGATGTCACCAAGACCACGCAAAACCTCGATGTGATCCGCATCGATGAAGCGCGTCAACTGCTCTTGATCAAGGGCGCTATTCCGGGCTCCAAGGGTGGGTTCGTGACGGTGCGCCCAGCGGTCAAGGCCAAATCCAAAGGAGCGAACTAATGCAGCTCGAACTCCTGAATGACCAAGGCCAAGCCGCTTCGAAATTCGAAGCGCCTGAAACCGTGTTCGGTCGTGAATACAACGAAGATCTGGTGCACCAGATCGTGGTGGCCTATCAGGCTAACGCTCGCCAAGGCACTCGTGCTCAGAAGGATCGCGAGCAAGTCCGTCACTCGACCAAGAAGCCTTTCAAGCAAAAGGGTACGGGTAACGCACGTGCAGGTATGACTTCCTCGCCTCTGTGGCGCGGAGGCGGTCGGATTTTCCCGAACATGCCTGACGAAAACTTCACGCAAAAGATCAACAAGAAGATGTACCGCGCCGGCATGTCTGCGATCCTGTCGCAGCTCGCCCGTGAAGGCCGTCTGGCTGTGGTCGATTCCCTGAAGCTTGATTCGCCCAAGACCAAGGTCCTGGCCGACAAGTTCAAGGCAATGAATCTGCAATCGGTGATGGTGATTGCCGACGAAGTGGATGAAAACCTGTACCTGGCCTCGCGCAATTTGGTGAACGTGCTCGTCGTTGAGCCACGTTATGCCGACCCCGTGTCGCTGGTGCGTTTCAAGAAAGTGCTCGTCACCAAGGGTGCAATCGACAAACTCAAGGAGATGTTCGCATGAGCACACTCAAGTTTGACGAAGGTCGTCTGATGCAGGTGCTGGTCGCTCCCATCGTGTCTGAAAAGGCCACCATGGTTGCCGAGAAGTCCAATGCTGTGACGTTCAAGGTGCTGCAGAACGCAACCAAGCCAGAAATCAAGGCCGCTGTGGAATTGATGTTCAAGGTCGAGGTCAAGGGCGTCTCTGTGGTGAACACCAAAGGCAAGACCAAGCGTTTTGGCAAGACCGTGGGTCGCCGCGACAATGTTCGCAAGGCCTATGTCACGCTGCAACCAGGTCAAGAGCTGAACCTGTCCGGGGAGGCTGCGTAATCATGGCTGTCGTAAAAATGAAACCCACCTCGCCCGGCCAACGTGCTGTGGTGAAGGTTACACGTGACCACCTGTACAAGGGTGAGGCGTACGCCCCATTGCTGGAACCACAATTCCAGAAAGCCGGTCGTAACAACAACGGTCACATCACCACCCGCCACAAGGGCGGTGGTCACAAGCACCACTACCGCGTGGTGGACTTCAAGCGCAACAAGGACGGCATTGCTGCCAAGGTTGAGCGTATCGAGTACGACCCAAACCGTACGGCCCACATCGCTCTGGTGTGCTATGCCGACGGCGAGCGTCGCTACATCATCGCTCCGCGTGGTCTGGAAGCCGGCGCAACGCTGATGAGCGGTTCGGAAGCCCCGATCCGCGCAGGCAACACGCTGCCGATCCGCAACATCCCCGTGGGTTCGACCATTCACTGCATCGAGCTCAAGCCCGGTGCCGGTGCGCAAATCGCTCGCTCGGCAGGTGCTTCGGCAACCTTGCTGGCCCGTGAAGGCATTTACGCCCAGGTGCGTATGCGTTCCGGTGAAGTCCGCAAGATTCATATCGAATGCCGCGCCACCATTGGCGAAGTGGCCAACGAAGAGCACAGCCTGCGCCAACTCGGCAAGGCCGGTGTGAAGCGCTGGATGGGTATTCGTCCTACGGTTCGTGGCGTTGCCATGAACCCGGTGGATCACCCTCACGGTGGTGGCGAAGGCCGCACCGGCGAAGGCCGTCATGCAGTCGATCCTTGGGGCAATCTGACCAAGGGTTATCGCACCCGTAACAACAAGCGCACACAGGTAATGATTGTGTCGCGTCGCAAGAAGTAAGGGGTAACAGATGACTCGCTCTCTCAAAAAGGGTCCATTTGTTGACCATCACTTGTTGGCCAAGGTCGAAAAAGCCATTGCCACCAAGGATAAGAAACCAGTGAAGACCTGGTCGCGTCGCTCCATGGTCCTGCCCGAGTTCATCGGTCTGACCATTGCCGTGCACAACGGCAAGCAGCACGTACCTGTCTACGTCACCGACCAGATGGTGGGCCACAAGCTGGGCGAATTCGCCCTGACGCGCACCTTCAAGGGTCACCCCGCGGACAAAAAAGTCCAGAAGAAATAAGGAACGACCATGTCTGAAACACGTGCAGTCCTCCGGGGCGTCCGTCTGTCGGTCGACAAAGGCCGTCTGGTCGCTGATCTGATCCGCGGCAAGAAGGTGGACCAGGCCCTGAACATCCTGACTTTCACGCAGAAAAAAGCTGCGGGAATCGTCAAGAAGGTTCTGGAATCGGCTATCGCCAACGCAGAACACAACGATGGCGCTGACATCGACGAACTGAAGGTCAAGACCATCTACGTCGAACAAGGCACCACGCTCAAGCGCTTCACCGCGCGCGCCAAAGGCCGCGGCAACCGCATCAGCAAACCCACGTGCCATGTGTACGTGACGGTTGGCAACTGAGGCCAAGGAAGACTATGGGACAGAAAATCCATCCTACCGGCTTCCGCCTTGCGGTCAGCCGCAACTGGTCCAGCCGTTGGTACGCCAGCAACCGTGATTTCGCGGGCATGCTGGCCGAAGACATCAAGGTGCGTGAGTACCTGAAGGCCAAGTTGAAGAACGCCGCTGTGTCGCGCATCCTGATCGAGCGTCCTGCCAAGAACGCCCGCATCACCATTTACTCGGCACGTCCGGGCGTGGTGATCGGCAAGAAGGGTGAAGACATCGAGAACCTCAAGAAGGAACTCGCGGCTCGCCTGGGCGTGCCGGTTGCAGTGAACATCGAAGAAGTGCGCAAGCCCGAAATCGATGCCAAGCTGATCGCCGACAGCATCACGCAGCAGCTCGAAAAGCGCATCATGTTCCGTCGCGCCATGAAGCGTGCCATGCAGAACGCCATGCGTCTGGGTGCCCAGGGCATCAAGATCATGTCGTCCGGTCGTCTGAACGGTATCGAAATCGCTCGTTGCGAGTGGTACCGTGAAGGCCGCGTGCCACTTCACACACTGCGTGCCGATATTGACTACGGTACCTCTGAAGCCAAGACCACCTATGGTGTGATCGGCGTCAAGGTCTGGGTCTATAAGGGTGACACCCTGGGTCGCAATGATCTGCCAGCCGTGGAAACCCCACGTCCGGAAGAAGAGCGTCGCCCACGTGGCCCACGCCGTGATGGCCGCCCAGGTGGCGATCGTCCAGGTGCTGGCCGTGGTGGTCCACGTCGTCCCGTGGGCGCCAACAGCGCCCCTGCCGATGGCAGCGACAAGCCCGTTGGTGCCGGTGGCGCCGACGCAACCGCCGTTAAGCGCGTTCGTAAAGTTGACGCGCCCGCTACAGCAGCGGACGGCAAAGGAGAATAAAGATGCTGCAACCCGCTCGCCGCAAATACCGCAAGGAGCAAAAGGGCCGGAACACTGGTGTCGCAACTCGGGGAGCCTCCGTTGCGTTCGGTGATTTCGGTCTGAAGTGCACAGATCGTGGCCGTCTGACGGCCCGCCAGATCGAAGCTGCACGCCGTGCGATTTCCCGTCACGTCAAGCGTGGCGGCCGTATCTGGATCCGCGTGTTCCCGGACAAGCCAATCTCTACCAAGCCCGCAGAAGTGCGTATGGGTAACGGTAAGGGCAACCCCGAGTATTACGTGGCTGAAATCCAGCCCGGCAAGATCGTTTTTGAAATCGTGGGCGTGCCTGAAGAACTGGCCCGCGAAGCGTTCCGCCTGGCTGCCGCCAAGCTGCCGCTGCGCACCACGTTTGTCAGCCGCCTGATTGGCTCGTAATTCAGGAGAACATGCAATGAAAGCTACTGAACTGCGCCAAAAAGACGTCGCCGGCATCGAAACCGAAATCAAGGCCTTGCAAAAAGCCCATTTCGGTCTGCGCATGCAGAAGGCTACGCAACAGCTGGGTAACACCAACACGTTGCGTATCACCCGCCGCGACATCGCTCGCGCCAAGACCATTCTTGCTGAAAAGCAAGCCGCCAAGTAAGGAGCCCCTATGACGGAACCTAAAAAATCCCTCAAGCGCACCTTGGTTGGCAAGGTGGTCAGCGACAAGCGTCAAAAGACCGTAACGGTGCTCGTGGAGCGCCGTGTGAAGCACGAGCTCTACGGCAAGATCGTCGGTAAGTCGAGCAAGTACCACGCCCATGATGAAAATGGCGAGTACAAGCTGGGCGATACGATCGAAATCACCGAGAGCCGTCCGCTCTCCAAGACCAAGAACTGGGTTGCTACCCGTCTGGTGCAAAAGGCCGGCCTGCTCTAAGCCCTAATGGCGTAAGCCTGCAAGGACCTTCAAAACGACCCACAATGTGGGTCGTTTTGCTTTGTGGGATGCAATGTGCACCCCGGCGGACTCCCCCAGCCTCTTGGAGATGAACATGATCAAAGTCGGTGACACACTGCCCGCCACCACCCTGATGGAATACTCGGAAGTCGAGGGCGAAGGCTGCAGCATCGGGCCGAACCCCGTGCCGGTAGACAAGGCCACCGCAGGGAAAACCATTGCGCTGTTTGCATTGCCCGGTGCGTTCACTCCCACCTGCTCAGCCAAACATGTCCCCGGCTACGTGGCCAAGGCTGCCGAGTTCCGTGCCGCGGGTGTCGATGAGATCTGGTGTGTGAGCGTGAATGATGCGTTTGTGATGGGCGCATGGGCGCGTGACCAGAAGTCCGGCGACAAGGTGCGCATGCTGGCCGACGGCGATGCCGCCTTTGCCAAAGCCACGGGCCTGACGCTGGATCTTCATGGCAAGGGCATGGGCCTGCGCAGCAACCGCTACTCGATGCTGGTGCGCGATGGCAAGGTCGTCACGCTCAATGTGGAAGCGCCAGGGCAATTCGCCGTCAGCGATGCCGACACATTGCTGGCGCAGGCCAAAGCTTGATTTGCTATTAAATAAATAGCTGCTAGCGCTCGTTGTAAAAGGGCTGGCGCTCAATTTGGCTTAAATAATATCCGCCTTGAGATAGTGCGCCCCGGGAATGGGGTTGTGATAGTAGGGTGGGATTTCGACGAAGCCGAAGTCTGCGTACAGGGCCCGTGCGGATTCCATTTCGTCCAGCGTATCGAGCAGCACGCAGGCGTAGCCCTTTGCCCGTGCCGCGTCGAGCGCCGCTTCGGCCAGTTGGCGGCCCAGGCCAAAGCCGCGAAACGCCTTGCGCACATACAGGCGTTTCATTTCTGCGGCATTGGGGTAATCGGCTGTGTCCAGTGGGCGCAAAGCGCAGCAACCGGCGATGGCACCATCCACCTCGGCCAGCAGCAAGTGGCCGCGTGGCGCAGCGTACTCGCCAGGCAACTGCGCGAGTTCGTTCTCAAAATCCTGGAAACACAGGTCGATTCCGAGGCTTTCGGCGTATTCCCGGAAGATGGCGCGCACCATGTCCATTTCGTGCGGCAGGGACGGGTTCAGCAGAGTGACGGGTAACTTATCCACAACGCAAGCTGGCGAAGTCAAAAAGACAGTGTAGCGGCAGGGAGCGATGGTGGTCTGCACGCTGCACAACGTTCTCCGCAACGACAGCGCCCTCGCGGTCGAACACAGCGACCGCGAACACACCGTGGCATTGCAGAGCAATTTGAGTGCAGGCCATCACCACCGAAAAGGGCTGGTTCCGAGATGCAGGCCTTTGGTGCAACCGCGGGCAAGCTGTCCGATCAGCTTTCTGCCAGGAGTTTTTCAATCAGCTGGTGCAGTTCCGGAAAGTTGGGGGCGCCGACAAAGCTTTTGACGATTTCGCCACGCTTGTTCACGATGAAAGTTGACGGCGTGAGGCGCACGTCACCCCAGGCCTTGGCCACAGCACCGGTATTGTCGAGCGCCACCTTGAAAGGCAGCTTGCGCGATTCGGCAAAGTTCACCACGTAGCTCGGCGGGTCATAACTCATGGCCACCGCCAGAGTGTCAAAACCCTTGGCGTGGTATTTGTTGTGGGTGGCGATGATTTCGGGCATCTCGGCTACGCAGGTAGTACAGCTGGTGGCCCAGAAATTCACCAGCGTGACTTTGCCACGCAGATCGGCGGTGGTTTGGCTTGAGCCGTCCAGCAATACAAACGTGGATTCCGGTGCGACCGAACGCCCGGCGTCCAGATACACAAACGCCCCCACGCCCGCAAAAGCCACCAATGCGGCACCCACCGCCCAATGCTTGATACCCATGACATCCTCATCCAAAAGCTATGGGCCACGCCCAACGCTGCATTGTGCAGGACTTCTTGCCCACGCCTGCTGCCCTGTGTGACCATGTTGCATGGACCTCAGGCAGCCATGAAAGTTCGTTCGCCCAGTGTGCCGCACTGCACGAAAGCACGCCGCTGCTGATAATCGAGCCATGAAACGGACATTGCCCTGGGTTGCCGCCCTGATGCTGGCGGCATGCAGCCCCGCCCTGAACTGGCGTAGCGTGGCGCTTGACGGCGCCGCGCTCACCGCCACCATGCCGTGCAAGCCCGACCATGCCGTGCGCACCGTGGAAATGGCCGGTTTGCCGGTGGAGCTGGCCATGGCGGGCTGCGAAGCCGATAACGCCACCTTTGCCATCTCGCACGCCGCGTTGCCTGACCCGGCCCGCGCCGACACTGCGCTGGCGCACTGGCGGGCGGCGGCGCTGGCGCGTGTGGGCGCGGCCACCGTGCTGTCCGAGCAGGCATTTGCGCCACCGGGCACGCTGCCACTGCCGTCGGCGGCGCGCCTGGTGGCGCAGGGGCAGCGCGCGGACGGCGCCGCCGTCACGGTGCAGGGGGTGTGGTTTGCGCGCGCGATGGGCCCCCAGGTGCGGCTCTACCACGCCGTGGTGTACACCGCCAAGCCCCGGCCCGATGTGGCTGACGCGTTTTTTGCCGGCCTGGCCCTTCATTGAGCCGGTTGCACCTGCGTCGCGCTATCGGTTTGTCTGCCGTGGCGCCGTTGCAGGCCGCCATAATGCGAGGCAAACGATCACACCATGAGCACCAGCATTCTCATCATTGCCCACGCCCCGCTGGCACATGCCTTGCGCGAATGTGCTTTGCACGTGTTTTCTGACTGTGGCGACAGCGTTGCGGCGTTGGATGTGCAACCCCACGCCGCACCAGAAGACAGCCTTGCGCAGGCGCGCGGCCTGCTGCAGCAAATGGGCACGCATTCCACGCTGGTGCTGACCGACCTTTTTGGCGCCACGCCCTGCAACATCGCCCAGCGGCTGGTGGACGGCGTGGGCTCGCGCCTGGTGGCGGGTGTGAACCTGCCGATGCTGCTGCGTGCCGTGAGCTACAGGGCAGAGCCCCTTGACGCCGTGGTGTCCCGCGCTGTCGTCGGCGGCACCCAGGGTGTGATGCAGGTGGCCATTGCGGCGCCGCAGAACCAGACTCGACGAAACTCCCATGATCAAGACCCACACGACCATCAACAATAAGCTGGGCCTGCATGCCCGCGCGTCTGCCAAGCTGACCAAGCTGGCGGGCAGTTTTCCGTGCGATGTTTTCATGAGCCGGGGAGATCGCCGCATCAATGCCAAGAGCATCATGGGCGTGATGATGCTGGCCGCCGGCATGGGCACCGAGGTGGAAATCGAGACCATCGGTGAGCGCGAGCAAGAGGCCATGGATGCGCTGCTCGCGCTGATCGCCGACAAGTTCGGCGAGGGCGAATGACAGGCGTGCCCGTGAGCGCACCGGGCGCGTGTCTGGTGCCCGCCGGTGCGCGGGGGCCGACGCGGTGATTGAACTGTTGCCAGAGAAGGATCTTCGATGACGTTTTCCGTCCACGGACTTGCGGTTGCCCGGGGCATCGCCATCGGCCGGGCCGTGCTGGTGGCTTCCAGCCGCGTGGATGTGGCGCACTATTTCATCCAGCCCGAGCAGGTGGCGGCTGAAATCGAGCGGGTGCGGCAGGGGCGCAACGCGGTGGCCGATGAATTGCAGCGCCTGCAGGCCGAGATGCCGCCCGATGCGCCGCCCGAACTGACCGCGCTGCTGGATGTGCACCTGATGCTGCTACAGGACGAGATGCTCACCAGCGGGGTCAAGCACTGGATTTCCGAACGCCTGTACAACGCCGAGTGGGCTCTGACCACACAGTTCGAGCTGATCGCGCGCCAGTTCGACGAGATGGAAGACGAATACCTGCGCGAGCGCAAGGCCGACCTGGAACAGGTGGTCGAGCGCATCCTGCGCTACATGAAGGGCGTGGCCAGCCCCGTGGCGCCACCTGCCAGCAGCCCGCGCCGCAAGACCCAGCAAGATTTGCTGCTGGATGACACCGTGGATGTGCCCCTGGTGTTGGTGGCGCACGACCTGTCACCGGCCGACATGCTGCAGTTCAAGCAGAGCGTGTTCGCCGGGTTTGTGACCGACGTGGGCGGAAAAACCTCGCACACTGCCATCGTGGCGCGCAGCATGGACATTCCGGCCGTGGTGGGCGCGCGTGCGGCCAGCCAGCTGGTGCGCCAGGACGACTGGGTCATCATCGACGGCGATGCCGGGGTGATGATCGTGGACCCCTCGCCCATCGTTCTGGCCGAATACGGGTTTCGCCAGCGCCAGACCGAGCTGGAGCGCGAGCGCCTCTCGCGCCTGCGCCACACGCCTGCGGTCACGCTGGATGGCCACAAGGTCGAGTTGCTGGCCAACATCGAGCAGCCCGGCGATGCGGTGGCCGCCGTGCGCGCGGGTGCCGTGGGCGTAGGTCTGTTCCGCAGCGAATTCCTCTTCATGGGCAAAAATGGCAACCTGCCCGGTGAAGACGAGCAATACCGGGCGTATTGCGAAGCCATCGACGGCATGCAGGGCCTGCCGGTCACCATTCGCACCATTGACGTGGGCGCCGACAAACCACTGGACAAGGGCCACAAGGACACGCACCTCAATCCCGCCCTTGGTTTGCGGGCCATTCGCTGGAGCCTGGCCGATCCGTCCATGTTCCGAAACCAGCTGCGCGCGGTGCTGCGCGCAGCCGCCTACGGCAAGGTGAAGTTGCTGTTCCCGATGCTGGCGCATCTGCACGAAATCGAGCAGACGCTGGCCCAGGTGGCGTTGGCGCGTGCCGAACTCGACGCCCGGGGCGTGCCCTATGGCCCGGTCGAGCTGGGCGCCATGATCGAAGTGCCAGCAGCCGCCCTGATGGTGCGCAGCTTTCTCAAGCATTTCGACTTTTTGTCCATCGGTACCAACGACCTCATCCAGTACACCCTCGCCATCGACCGCGCCGACGAAGCCGTGGCCCATCTGTACGACCCCTTGCACCCTGCGGTGCTGCGCCTGGTGGCCGACGTGATCTCAGAGGGCCAGGCGCAAGGCAAGAGCGTGTGTGTGTGCGGCGAAACAGCGGGCGATGTGACCATGACGCGCCTGTTGCTGGGGCTGGGCCTGCGCAGTTTTTCGATGCACCCGGCGCAGATCCTGGCCGTGAAGCAAGAGATCTTGCGGGCCGACATCCGCAAGCTGTCCCCGTGGGCACAGCAAGTGCTGGCGGGGGAAGTGACCGCTGCATTGGCTGTGGCCTGACATGCTATATAAATAATAGCTGCTTGCGCTTTATCCATAAGCGCTAGATCCCTTTTTGACCAAATTTTCTACCGGACCCGCATGCCCAACACGGCGGCGCTGATGATCATTGCCGTGGAGATGGCAATGCTCCAGCTGAACGGGCGGCCGCTCACCAGCAGCAGCAGAGCGGTAGAGGCCAGCGGCGTGATGTAGCTCAGGATGCCGATGTGCCGCGCATCCCCGAGCTTGAGCGCCTTGTCCCAAAGAAAGAACGATGCGCCCAGCGGGCCCAGGCCCAGCACGGCCAGCAGCGCCCAATCGCGCGCCTGTAGCGAAGCGGCCGGTTCCAGCACCACATGGCACAGCAGCGAGAGCACGCCCGAGACCAGTCCGAACAGGCCAATGGCCGTGGTGGGGAAGGCCGCCACACGCTTGGTGAGCAGCGAGTAGGTGGCCCAGATGAACGCCGCCGCCAGCGCGGGCAGGTAGCCCCAGGCCAGCGTGCCGCTTAATTCGCGCCCTCCCACCATGGCAATGGCTGCGCCGCCAAAGCCCAGCAGGGCCGCCAGCACATGGGGCAGGCGCAGGGCTACGTCGGGCAACACCACGGGTGCCAGCACCACGATGAGCAGTGGCCACAGGTAGTTGACCAGGTTGGCCTCGACGGGCGGCGCGTGGCGCAGCGCGATGAACAGCAGGAAGTGGTACGCAAACAGGCCATACACACCCAGCGCCAGCGTACGCAGCGGAATGCGCCACTGGGATGGATCGCGCAACACCAATGGCCAGGCCGGCACGCTGCCGATGATGAGGGCGACGCCGGTCAGCAGGAAGGGGGGAACGTGCGTGAGCGAGACGCCCAGCGAGGCGAGGGCGGCCCACAAGGCAATCGCACCCAGGGCATAAAGGTTGGCTTGCATACACCCGACTGTATGCGTCTGCGGAGCCGGGCATCGTCGCGCAACGACGGCGTGTCGTTGCAAGCCTGCGGACGGTGTGCGTGCAGTGCGCGGGCTTGGCCGCAGAGGGTTAGAGTGTGCGGGGGGGCTCAGCGCAGCGTGGAGCGCCGCAAGGCGGCCGTCAGCGCCGAGGGCGAGCGGTAGCCGGTGCGCCGCGCCACTTCGGCCACCGCGACACCATTGCCTCGCAGCCACTGGGCTTGCGCCAGGCGCTGGACGCGCAACCACGCCATGGCTCCCATGCCGTGATCTTCACGGCAGCGCGCCGCAAACTGGCTGGGGCTCAGGTGCACTTGCATGGCCAGGTCCGCCACGGTGAGGTTGTTGTGCCATTGCTGCGCCGCCCATTGCTGCAGCACGGCCCAGTCAATGCGGCGGCGGCGCGCGGCAGGGGGCGGTGAGGTGGGCGCCAGGCTGCCGGCCAGCCAGGCTTCGCGCAACAGAGCGGGGCCATGTGCCTGCGCCAGCGGGCGACCCGATTGAAGCGCGCTGGCCAGATAGTGCGCCAGCGCCAGCGTCTGCGCCGGGGGTGCCACCGTGTCGCGCCGGCCTGCGCACTGCGCCCAGTCAGGGTGCACGCTGTCCAGCACCAGGCACAGACTGCCATGAAGGGATTCGAAATCGTGGCGGTGCCCGGGCGCGATGACGCAGCCGCTGCCCGACGCCACCCGCACACCGCATCCCTCAACTTCCAGTTCGAGCGTCCCGGACAGGCCCAGCAGGATCTGGAAGTGACCATGGCTGTGGCTCCCGGGCGATGCGCCGTAGCGGCGCAGAGAGAGCTGGTCGGAGGTGTTCACGGGGCAACTCCGCCGCGCTGATTCGGGTGGGCTGGTTTACACGCCGGCGGCGTGCGCCTGCTGGTCTGCGTGGTAGCTGCTGCGGACCATGGCACCCACCGCTGCGTGGCTGAAGCCCATCTTGTAGGCTTCTTGCTCGAACATCTTGAAGGTGTCGGGGTGCACGTAGCGGCGAACGGGCAGGTGGCTGTTGCTGGGGGCCAGGTACTGGCCGATGGTCAGCATGTCGATGTTGTGCGCGCGCATGTCGCGCATCACCTGCAGGATCTCCTCGTCGGTCTCGCCCAATCCGACCATGATGCCGCTCTTGGTGGGCACGTCGGGATGCAGGGCCTTGAACTTTTTGAGCAGATTCAGGCTGAACTGGTAGTCGGAGCCGGGGCGCGCCTCCTTGTACAGGCGCGGCGCGGTTTCCAGGTTGTGGTTCATCACGTCGGGCGGTGCGGCCTTCAGGATTTCGAGCGCGCGGTCGTCGCGGCCGCGGAAGTCAGGTGTAAGGATCTCGATTTGCGTGGCGGGCGAGAGCTCGCGGATGCGCTGGATGCACTCCACGAAGTGCGCACTGCCGCCATCGCGCAGGTCGTCGCGGTCCACGCTGGTGATGACCACGTACTTGAGCTTGAGCGCAGCAATCGTCCTTGCCAAGTTCAACGGCTCGTCCTTGTCGAGCGGGTCGGGGCGGCCATGGCCCACGTCGCAGAACGGGCAGCGGCGCGTGCACTTGTCGCCCATGATCATGAAAGTCGCCGTGCCCTTGCCGAAACACTCGCCGATGTTGGGGCAGGAGGCTTCTTCACATACGGTGTTGAGATTGTTCTCGCGCAGGATCTGCTTGATCTCGTAGAAACGTGTGGTGGGCGAGCCGGCTTTTACACGGATCCACTCGGGCTTTTTCAGCACTTCGCCTTGTTCGACCTTGATCGGAATCCGCGACAGCTTGGCGGCGGCCTTCTGTTTGGCCAGCGGGTTGTAGGTTTCTGCGGACTGTGCTTCGCGGACGACTTCAGGGGTGCTCATGGCGTGTAGGCAGTTCAGGGTGCAAGCCGGGCGCTGAGCTGCTGGCCCAGCACCTGCGCGGCTTCGTCCCAAGTGGTGTGGACCCCGATTGTAGAAAGATCCACCGTTTTCAAACCTGCGTAACCGCAAGGGTTGATGCGTTCATAAGGTTCCAGGTCCATGGCCACATTGAGCGCCACGCCGTGGTAGGTGCAGTGCCGGCTGACCTTGATGCCCAAGGCGGCAATCTTCCCCAGCCCGTCAAATTCGGGCACTGGAGCAGCGGCGCCGACGCGCTTTTGTGGCCGCTGGGGCAGCAGCGCGTGGCTGTGCGGGTCATCCAGGCGCACATAGATGCCGGGGGCACCGGCCACGCGGTGGCCCGTGACACCAAAGTGCGCCAGTGTGCGGATCACCGCCTCTTCAATGCGATAGACGTATTCCTTGACGAAATAGCCGGCGCGCTGCAGGTCAATCAGCGGGTAAGCCACCACCTGACCGGGGCCATGAAAAGTGACCTGCCCGCCCCGGTTGGTGGCAACCACCGGAATGTTGCCGGGGCGAAGAATGTGATCTGTTTTGCCCGCTATCCCTTGTGTGTAAAGCGCATCGTGCTCGCAAATCCAGAGCAAATCACGGCTCTCCGGCGTGCGGGTCGCCGTGTAGTCCTGCATGGCCTGCACGGTGGCGGCATAGTCCACCCGGCCCAGCACGCAGAGGTCGATGGCCATGTCTTAGAGCACCACTTTCACCAGGGGGTGTGCTGACAGCGCGCGGTACAGGTCATCAAGCTGCTCCCGGCTGGTGGCGGTGATGGTGATGGTGACGCCGAGATAATTGCCCGCACGGCTGTCGCGCAGTTCAATGGTGGCGGCATCGAAAGTGGGGTCGAAGCGGTGCGCCAACTCGGTCACTGCATGCACAAAACCATCCACTTTGGCGCCCATGACCTTGATGGGAAACCGGGATGGGTATTCGATCAGAGAATCCTTGCGGGGATCATCGGTGGATGGTGCAGCGCCGTTGGCTGGGGGCGGTGTAGGAGAAATCATGGACGAGTGCTTCTTTTTTGATAGCTTAAGATGCTTTACCATTGGGCGACAAAGCCAAGTAATGGCAATGCTTCACAGCGATGTCCTTGCTCGATAAGGGTGCAAGAAAAGTGTATTGTGGTGCCGCGCGCCGTTGGTCGATAGCCACAACAGGGCAGCGCGCGCACCACTTTCGCACCCGCGTTGCGGGTCTTTGCAATCCGCCACGGGTTTTTACTTATAATTAGAGGCTTTGTAAAAGTTCCAGCTTGTGACGCGGGCGTCATTCATCCATGAAAACAATCGCGCCTGTAACAGAAGCTGAGGCTGAAGAGCCTGACTTCAAGCCCCTGACGGCCCAAGAGGCTGCGCAGTGGCGCAGTCGCAATCCTCCCGTATCGGTGTGGAAGATTGTGGTGGGTCAGGTGCTGGTCGGAGTGGTGGTGGCTTTGGCGGCTTGGGTTCTGACGGGCCGGGCGTCGATGGGTTGGTCTGCAGCCTACGGTGCTTTGGCGGTGGTGATTCCGGCTGCCTTGTTTGCGCGTGGCGTGCTGCGCCACAAGGCGTCTGCCAATCCCCGGGCGGCCATGGTGGGGTTCTTTGGTTGGGAAATTGCCAAGATCGTGTTGACTGTGGCGCTGCTGGCTGCTGCGCCTCGGCTGGTGCCGGGGTTGAGTTGGTTGGCCCTGGTGGCGGGTATGGTGATCACGATGAAAACGTACTGGGTGGCACTTTTGGTGCGGCCCGGTGTCCGAAAAACCGATTGATAAAGAGAAGAGTTGTCCGATGGCCGCAGAAGCGCACGCTCCGACTGCAAGTGAATACATCGTTCACCACCTGCAGCATCTTCAGAACGTCAACCAGACCAAGATTGTTGACTTCACCGTCATCAACTACGACTCCATCATTGTGGGGCTCGTTCTGGGCGTCATCACGCTTTTGATTCTCTGGTCGGCTGCCCGCAAGGCAACTTCCGGTGTTCCGGGGCGCTTCCAGGCGGCCGTGGAAATCCTGGTGGAGATGGTTGACAATCAGGCGAAAGCCAACATTCACAACGCTGAGAGCCGCAAGTTCATCGCTCCGCTGGGTCTTACCGTGTTTGTCTGGATCTTCCTGATGAACTTCATGGACATGCTGCCGGTGGATGCGCTGCCAGCCCTCTGGGCACAGATCTACGGCGCCGCTGGCCATGATCCGAGTCATGCTTACCTGCGTGTCGTGCCGACGGCCGATCTGTCCACGACCCTTGGTTTGGCTTTCGCTGTTCTGGTCCTGCGCTTCTGGTACAGCGTCAAGATTAAGGGTGCTGGCGGTTGGGCGCACGAACTCGTGTCGGCTCCTTTTGGTACCAGCAAGAATCCGATCTTCGCCCTGATTCTCGGTGTGATCAATGTGCTGATGCAGATCATTGAATATGTGGCCAATACCGTGTCCCACGGCATGCGGTTGTTCGGCAACATGTATGCCGGCGAACTGGTCTTCATGCTGATTGCATTGATGGGTGGCGCAGCCGCGCTGTCTCTGTCTGGGGTGCTGCTGCCTGTGGGTCATGTGATCGCGGGCACCATCTGGACGCTGTTTCATATTCTGGTGATCACGCTGCAAGCATTCATTTTCATGATGCTGTCGCTGATCTACCTTGGCCAGGCGCACAACGCCCACTAAGCTTTCCCTTTCGTTGTTTCTTTCCTTAACTTTTCTTTTTTAACTCAGGAGTCATCATGGAAAACATTCTCGGTCTCGTCGCTCTGGCTTGTGGTCTGATCGTTGGTCTTGGTGCCATCGGCGCTTCGATCGGTATCGCACTGATGGGTGGCAAGTTCCTCGAATCGTCGGCACGTCAGCCTGAACTGATCAACGAACTGCAAACCAAGATGTTCATCTTGGCTGGTCTGATCGATGCGGCTTTCCTGATCGGTGTGGCTATCGCTCTGCTGTTCGCATTCGCCAACCCCTTCGCTTCGACGTTCTTGGCCAACCTGCCCAAGTAATTCCCGTTCAACGCCACTCTAGAAAGGTGTTGCCGTGAGTATCAATGCGACCCTGTTCGTTCAGGCCATTGTCTTTCTGATCCTTGTGTGGTTCACGATGAAATTCGTGTGGCCTCCGATCGCAAAGGCGCTGGATGAACGAGCCCAGAAAATCGCCGATGGCCTCGCCGCTGCCGACCGTGCCAAGTCCGAATTGACCGCTGCCAATCAGCGCGTCGAAAAGGAGCTGTCACAGGCCCGCAACGAAACGGCCTCGCGTCTTGCGGACGCCGACCGACGTGCCCAGGCCATCGTGGAAGAGGCCAAGGCCCGCGCCACCGAGGAAGGCAACAAGATTGTTGCTGCTGCCCGCGCTGAAGCCGAGCAGCAAACGGTGCAAGCCCGCGAATCCCTGCGTGAGCAGGTGGCAGCACTGGCCGTCAAGGGTGCCGAGCAGATTCTCCGCAAGGAAGTCAATGCTGGCGTTCATGCCGACCTGCTCAACCGCCTGAAGACCGAGCTGTAAGGGGACAATATGGCAGAACTCGCCACCATTGCACGCCCTTACGCCGATGCCTTGTTCAAGGCCGTCACGGCGGGTGCGGGCGTCGATCTGGGTAGCACCGCTGCCTGGGTGGATGAACTGGCGGCGATTGCCGCCAACCCACAGTTGCGCCAGCTGGCGGACAACCCCAAAGTGACGGCAGGCCAGGTGTTTGACGTCTTCACGGGTGTAGCGCAGTCTGCGCTGCCCGAAATGGCGAAAAACTTCCTGCGTACAGTCATCGACAACGGGCGTCTCAACGCGCTCCCCGAAGTGACTGAGCAGTTTCGTGCTCTTGTCAATCGCCGCAACGGGTCTTCGGACGCCGTGGTCTACAGCGCCTTTCCCATGGACGGCGCTGCACTGGCAGACGTCGGCTCGGCGCTGGAAAACCGCTTTGGCCGCAAGCTCAATCTCACCGTGCAGCAGGACGAGTCCCTGATCGGTGGCATTCGCGTAGTGGTGGGTGACGAGGTGCTGGACACTTCGGTCAAGGCCCGTCTTGAACAAATGAAAGCGGTCCTCACCGCGTGATGCGGCGAGGTCTTCGCGAACCAAAGAAAGAAGGAAAGAGTCATGCAACTCAATCCCGCAGAAATTTCTGAACTCATCAAGAGCCGCATCGAAGGGCTGGCCGCCAGCAGCGACATCCGCAACCAGGGCACCGTGGTGTCCGTGTCTGACGGTATCGTGCGCGTTCATGGCCTGTCGGACGTGATGCAAGGCGAAATGCTGGAGTTCCCCGCCACCAAGGACGGTCAGCCTTCCTACGGTCTGGCTCTGAACCTCGAGCGCGACTCTGTCGGCGCCGTGATTCTGGGTGAGTACGAGCACATCTCCGAAGGCGACACCGTCAAGTGCACGGGCCGCATTCTGGAAGTGCCGGTTGGCCCTGAGCTCATTGGCCGCGTGGTGAACGCCTTGGGTCAGCCGATTGACGGCAAGGGTCCTATCAACGCCAAGCTCACCGACGTGATCGAAAAGGTTGCTCCGGGCGTGATTGCCCGTAAATCGGTGGACCAGCCGTTGCAAACCGGCCTGAAGTCGATTGACTCCATGGTGCCTGTGGGCCGTGGTCAGCGCGAATTGATCATTGGTGACCGCCAGACCGGCAAGACTGCCGTCGCTATCGACGCCATCATCGCCCAGAAGGGCCAGGGCGTCACCTGCATCTACGTTGCCATCGGTCAGAAGGCGTCGTCGATCAAGAACGTGGTGCGCTCACTGGAACAAGCCGGCGCGATGGAATACACCATTGTCGTGGCTGCCTCGGCATCTGAATCCGCCGCCATGCAATACGTGTCGGCCTACTCGGGCTGCACGATGGGTGAGTATTTCCGCGACCGCGGCGAAGACGCCCTGATCGTGTATGACGACCTGTCCAAACAAGCCGTGGCCTATCGCCAGGTTTCGCTGCTGCTGCGTCGCCCACCAGGCCGCGAAGCCTACCCTGGCGACGTGTTCTATCTGCACAGCCGCCTGCTTGAGCGTGCAGCCCGCGTGAATGCCGACTATGTCGAAGCCTTCACCAAGGGTTCCGTGAAGGGGAAGACTGGCTCGCTGACTGCGCTGCCGATCATTGAAACGCAAGCTGGCGACGTGTCCGCTTTCGTGCCAACCAACGTGATTTCTATCACCGACGGCCAGATCTTCCTGGAAACCAGCCTGTTCAACGCCGGTATCCGTCCCGCTATCAATGCCGGTATTTCGGTGTCCCGCGTGGGTGGTGCAGCACAGACCAAGCTGATCAAGAACCTGTCCGGCGGTATCCGTACCGACTTGGCCCAGTATCGTGAGCTGGCTGCCTTTGCGCAGTTTGCTTCCGACCTGGACGAAGCTACCCGCAAGCAACTGGAGCGTGGCGCTCGTGTGACGGAATTGCTCAAGCAAGCCCAGTACAGCCCTCTGCCTATCTCGTTGATGGCTTCGACGCTGTTCGCTGTGAACAAGGGCTTCCTCGACGACATCGACGTCAAGAAGGTGCTCGACTTCGAGCACGGCCTGCACCAGTTCCTCAAGACCAGCCATGCCGCTCTGCTGGCCAAGCTGGAGAAGGACCGCGCCATGGACAAGGACGCTGAGGCCGAATTGACCGCTGCCGTGGGCGCGTTCAAGAAGTCGTTCGCTTAAACCGGACGAGGAGGCATCATGGCAGCAGGCAAGGAAATACGCGGCAAGATCAAATCGGTGGAAAACACCAAGAAGATCACCAAAGCCATGGAAATGGTGGCCGCATCCAAAATGCGCAAGGCGCAGGAACGGATGCGGGCAGCTCGCCCCTACAGCGAAAAGATCCGCAACATTGCAGCCAACCTCGGTCATGCGAATCCTGAGTACGTTCACCCGTTCATGAAGGTGAACGAGGCCAAGGCGGCTGGCGTGATCGTGGTCACTACCGACAAGGGCCTGTGTGGCGGCATGAACACCAACGTGTTGCGTGCCGTGACCACCAAGTTGCGTGAATTGCAGAGCGCTGGCGTGTCCACCGAAGCTGTGGCCATTGGCAATAAGGGTTTGGGATTCCTGAACCGTGTGGGCGCCAAGGTGGTGTCGCATGTGACGGGTCTTGGCGACACGCCCCATCTGGACAAGCTCATCGGCCCGGTGAAGGTGCTGCTCGATGCTTATGCCGAAGGCAAGATCAACGCGGTGTATCTGAGCTACACCAAGTTCATCAACACCATGAAGCAGGAGTCGGTGGTGGAGCAGTTGCTGCCCCTGTCCTCCGAGCAGATGCAGGCCGAAAAAACGGAGCATGGCTGGGACTACATCTACGAACCTGACGCGCAAAGCGTCATCGACGAGTTGCTGGTTCGCTATGTCGAGTCCCTGATCTACCAGGCGGTTGCGGAAAACATGGCGTCCGAGCAGTCGGCACGCATGGTGGCCATGAAGGCCGCCACCGACAACGCCGGCAGCGTCATTGGCGAGTTGAAGCTGGTCTACAACAAGACGCGCCAGGCAGCGATCACGAAAGAACTTTCGGAAATCGTGTCCGGCGCCGCTGCTGTTTAAGCAGCTCAACCAACATCTAAATTGGAGCGAAAAATGGCTCAAGTGCAAGGCAAGATTGTTCAATGTATCGGCGCTGTGGTGGACGTTGAGTTCCCGCGCGACCAGATGCCCAAGATTTATGACGCTCTGAAACTGGACGGCTCGGCTCTGACGCTGGAAGTTCAGCAGCAGCTGGGCGATGGCATCGTGCGTACCATTGCGCTCGGATCGTCCGACGGCCTGCGCCGCGGCATCATGGTGTCCAACACAGGCAACCCCATCACGGTGCCTGTCGGCAAGGCGACGCTGGGTCGAATCATGGACGTGCTCGGCGCGCCCATCGACGAGCGCGGTCCGGTCAGCCAGGAACTGACGGCATCCATCCACCGCAAGGCCCCTGCGTACGACGAACTGTCGCCTTCGCAAGAGCTGCTGGAAACCGGCATCAAAGTGATCGACTTGGTCTGCCCGTTCGCCAAGGGCGGTAAGGTGGGTCTGTTCGGTGGCGCCGGCGTGGGCAAGACCGTGAACATGATGGAACTCATCAACAACATCGCCAAGGCCCACAGCGGTCTTTCGGTGTTCGCTGGTGTGGGTGAGCGTACCCGTGAGGGCAACGACTTTTATCACGAAATGGCCGATTCCGGCGTGGTGAACCTGGAGAAGCTCGAAGAGTCCAAGGTGGCCATGGTGTACGGCCAGATGAACGAGCCCCCAGGCAACCGTCTGCGCGTTGCGCTGACCGGCCTGACCATCGCCGAGTCGTTCCGTGACGAAGGCCGTGACGTGCTGTTCTTCGTGGACAACATCTACCGCTACACGCTGGCCGGCACTGAAGTGTCCGCTCTGCTGGGCCGTATGCCTTCCGCCGTGGGCTATCAGCCTACGTTGGCTGAAGAAATGGGCCGTCTGCAAGAGCGCATTACCTCGACCAAGGTGGGCTCGATCACTTCCATCCAGGCCGTTTACGTGCCTGCCGATGACTTGACCGATCCATCACCTGCCACAACGTTCGCCCACTTGGATTCCACCGTGGTGCTTTCGCGTGACATTGCCTCGCTGGGTATCTACCCTGCTGTGGATCCTCTGGATTCCACCAGCCGCCAGCTCGACCCGAACGTCGTGGGCGAAGACCACTACACGACCGCACGTGCCGTGCAGGGCACGCTGCAGCGCTACAAGGAACTGCGCGACATCATCGCCATTCTGGGCATGGACGAACTGGCTCCTGAAGACAAGCTGGCTGTTGCCCGCGCGCGCAAGATCCAGCGTTTCCTGTCGCAGCCGTTCCATGTGGCCGAAGTGTTCACTGGCTCGCCTGGCAAGTACGTTCCGCTGTCGGAAACCATCCGTGGTTTCAAGATGATTGTGGGTGGCGAGTGCGATCACCTGCCAGAACAGGCGTTCTACATGGTGGGCACCATTGACGAAGCCTTCGAAAAGGCCAAGAAGATGGCCTGATTGCCCGGCGGCTGAGCAGCCCACGGCGGTTCGGCCTTCAGCAATCTAGCAAACCATCTTTTCCCAGGAGCAATGATGAACACCATCCACGTTGATGTGGTCAGTGCCGAAGAGTCCATCTTCTCCGGTGAAGCGCGCTTTATTGCGCTGCCCGGTGAAGCGGGCGAACTGGGTGTGTACCCACGCCACACTCCGCTGATTACGCGTATCAAGCCCGGCTCGGTGCGCATTGAAATGGCCGATGGCAGCGAAGAGTTTGTTTTCGTGGCCGGGGGCATTCTGGAAGTTCAGCCCGACTGCGTGACCGTGTTGTCCGACACCGCCATCCGTGGCAAGGATCTGGATGACGAAAAGGCCAATGCTGCCAAGGCTGCCGCAGAAGAGGCCCTGAAAAACGCCAAAAGCGAAATCGACCTGGCCAAGGCGCAATCAGAACTGGCTGTCATGGCAGCGCAGATTGCTGCATTGCGCAAATACCGCCAAAAGAGGTAAGTCAGTCCCCCGGCTGATCGCGTCCCAGAAACCCGGCTTTGCCGGGTTTTTTCATGGAGCCAGCACACAGACACAGCGGTTGATGAGACAGGCTGGTCGGTGGGCCTGGGCACATATGGTTCAAGGGATGTGGGGTTCGTCGGGCAATTCGTTGGATCGGGCTGCGTCCGATGACGCCGGGAAATGGCGGCACAACAAAGCTGTGACTTCGTCCACTGCCAAACCCATGCCCTCTTCAAATTGCCCCGCTCGGAAGGCCTGCGACATGCGGGCAACCATCTTTTGCCACTCAGCGGCGCCGACGTGTGCGTGGATTCCCCGGTCGGCGACGATATCGATGGAATGCTCTGCAAGCAGAACATAGATAAGCACACCGTTGTTGTGCTCTGTGTCCCACACGCGCAGCTTGCTGAACATCATGAGGGCGCGCTCGCGCGCGGGCGCATTGCGCAGCAGGTAGCTCCACGGGAGACCACCTTCCGCACACAGGCGTATCTGTCCGGTGTGCTGTTGTTCGCTGGCGGCAATGCGGGTGGTCAGCCGCTGGAAGGCGACGTCGGGGAGCACGCGGCGCACGAGTTGGTCGTTCCAGCGGTGCCGCAAGAGACGGTCAACTACCCCAAAGACGGGAAAAAGCCCTGACATGTTCACCAGTCTCCCGAGGCGCCACCGCCTCCAAAATCGCCGCCGCCACCAGAACTGAATCCACCGCCGCCTGAGGATCCGCTGCCCCAGCCCCCACCTCCGGTGCCGCCACCCCATCCGCCACCACGTCCGCGACTGGACAGGGTGCGTGACGATGCACTGAGCAGCATGTAGACCAATGCGGCCAAGCCTGCCAGCCCTGCCAGCAGGGCGCTGGTGGTTGCCACGTAGGCCAGCACCGCAGCGACGGACCCTGTCAGCACCGAACCCAGGCCTTTACCGAAAATGGAGCGCACCAACGGGCCGACCACCGTGACTCCCAGAAACAGGAAAATGGCCCACTCACCCCAATCTATAGCATCGTCTCTCCCCGACGGGCGAGCATTTGCTTGCGGCTCTGGCAAGGCTTCTTCGGCAATGCGGGCAGATATCTGGGTAATAGCCGCCTGCAGGCCCCCGGCGAAATCGCCTTCACGAAAGCGCGGCTTCATGGCCGTGTCAATGATGCGGGCCGCGGCAATGTCCGGAATAGCGCCTTCCAGCGCCTTGGCCACCTCCATGCGCATCTTGCGGTCATCTTTTGCGACCAGCAGCAGCACACCATCACCCACGGTTCGGCGGCCGATCTTCCAGGTGTTCGCAACGCGGTTGGCGTAGCTGGCAATGTCTTCGGGTGCCGTGGTGGCCACCATCAGCACCACTACCTGGGAGCCACCGGATTGTTCAAGTGCTGCGAGCTGCTGCTCCAGAGACAGAAGCTGGCCGGAACTGAGCGTGCCGGTTTGATCCAGCACGCGTGCTGTCAGCGCAGGAACCGGTTGCGGTGTTTGCGCATAAACGCTACCCCATCCGGTTGCTATTAATAATATAGCTGCTAGCGCAATGTGGATAAGCGCTAAAGGCATATATGAGCAAGAATCAAGGCTTCGATGCCGAAAAATCGACAGCGGGTGGTGCGGTGATCTGGGCTTCGTTTTGCACGCTGAAACTTGGCTTCGGAGCGTAGCTGAACGCCATGGCGGTCAGATTGGTGGGAAAGCTGCGCGCCAGCACGTTGTATTTCTGCACCGTCTGGATGTAACGGTTGCGTGCCACGGTGATGCGGTTCTCGGTGCCTTCCAGCGTCACACGGAGGTCCCGGAAGCCTTGATTTGCCTGCAGGGTGGGATAGCGCTCTGCCACCACCATCAGCCGCGACAGCGCTCCCGACAACTCCCCCTGCGCCGCCTGGAACCTGGCAAATGCGGTGGGGTCGCTGAGCGTTTCCGGCGTCACCTGGATAGAGGTGGCTTTGGCGCGGGCCTCGATCACCTTGGTCAGCGTGTCCTGCTCGAAACTGGCTTCGCCTTTGACGGTGGCAACAATGTTGGGCACCAGATCGGCGCGGCGCTGGTATTGATTGAGTACCTCACTCCAAGCGGCCTTGGATTGTTCGTCCAGGCGCTGAAAATCGTTGTAGCCGCAGCCTGTAAGCAACAGAGCAGCCGTGAAAAGGGCAAGAAGACGTTTCATGTTGGCGGGCCTGTGTATGGAAAAATGAAATGGGGAATACCGGAAGTGGCAAGGTACCGTTGAATTTTGCCGCAAGGCAGGTTTGGTCCCAAGGCAGTCCCAGCACCCGCACTGGACAGGGCCAAGCACAATACCAGTTCCGCGACATTCTCACCATCCCATGACCCGCGCACGCCCCAGAGCAGCAGTACTGGGCGGATCTGCCGAAGACATCGAGGCGGCGTTTTACGAAGCGCAGCAACACGGTGACATCGAACAGCTGATGTCCTGCTGGGCGCAGGACGAGGAAGTTGTGTGCGTGCATCCGGATGGTCCGTGCCTCTTGGGCACCGGTGCCATGCGTGCCGCCTTCGAGTCCATTTTCAGCCACGATGTGGTGCGAGCCACACCTTTGCAGGTGCACAGGGTGCTTGCACTGGCCAGTGCCGTGCACGGTGTGGTCGAACAACTGGAAATAACGCTACCGGATGGAGTGCACCATGCGCTCATCCTGGCGACCAATGTCCATCACAATGCACCCAAAGGGTGGCGCATGGTGTCCCACCACGCCAGTCCGGGGGGCGCACAAGATGCCCAGGATCGGAGCGCTGGGCGACCCGTGTTGCATTGACATGTGCGCAGATCGAGGATGGAAAAATGATGCCTGTCAGGCCCGCTGAAAGCTCGCAGTGCACACTGAACTACGTGGCACCGCGATGGTTGCCCGGGGGGCAGTTGCAAACAATATGGCCGGCACTGTTTTCGCGGCGGGTGAAGGGGCCACCGTTGCCATATCGGCGCGAGCGGTGGACCACGCCAGACGCAGATTTTGTGGATGTGGACTATCTGCAGGACGGCGCTCCGACGGAGTTTTTGCGTCCGTTGCTGGTGGTTTTTCATGGCCTTGAAGGATCATCGCGCAGCCACTACGGTGAGGCTTTTGCCGATGTGGCCCGGGAGCGAGGCTGGGCCTGTGCATTGCCGCATTTTCGTGGCTGCAGCGGCGAGATCAATCGGGCACCCCGCGCCTACCATTCTGGCGACCATGAAGAGATGGGCTGGATGCTTGAACGCTTGCGCCGCGCCCATCGCGGGCCATTGATGGCGGTGGGTGTCTCTCTAGGGGGTAACGCCCTGTTGCGGTGGGCGGCCGAGGCCGGGGCGCAGGCCGGCCGTAGCGTGGATGCCGTGGCTGCGGTGTGCTCGCCGCTGGATCTGGCGGCTGGGGGGAGGGCGATCGGTCAGGGCTTCAATCGGCAGGTCTACACACGCATGTTCATGCGCACACTCATGCCCAAAGCACTGAAGAAACTTGAGCAGCATCCGGGCCTGTTTGATCGCGATACCTTGTTGAAGGCGCGTGATCTGTATGCGTTTGACAACGTATTCACAGCGCCCCTGCACGGGTTCAGAGACACAGAAGATTACTGGCGCCGCGCATCAGCAAAACCGTTGCTGCGCAACCTTCACATACCTGCCCTGGTGGTCAATGCCCGCAATGATCCCTTTGTTCCCGCATCCAGCCTGCCTGCAGCCGACGAAGTGGGATCCTCTGTGCGGCTGTGGCAACCGATGCATGGCGGGCATGTGGGGTTTGTGCAGGGTCGGGTTCCTGGTCATGTGCGGGCCATGCCGGAAATCGTGGTGGGATGGCTGTCGCAGCAAGCTGCCGCCCACGCAATTGCTCCGGGCGGGGCACAATGCGCGCATGGATGACATCGTCAAGCAGGCCCTCGTCAAGTGGCCCAATGTGCCCGATTGCTACGGATGGCTAGGCTTGGATGCGCGTGGGCGGTGGTACCTGCGTGACGACGCTGCTCAGGCGGCAGGTCCGTTCCCTCACAGTAAGGGTTCCCTCCTGCAGCACGAAAAACTCATTGAATTCATCCAGCGCAATTATGAGGCAGACGTAGAGGGGCAGTGGTTCTTTCAGAACGGCCCACAACGGGTGTACGTAGAGTTGGAGTACACGCCATGGGTGTGGCGCATCGAACCAGATTTTTCGCTGGTGGCACACACAGGGGTCAAAGCTGCCGCACTGGGCTGCCTTGAGGATGAGTGCGGCCGTGTCTATCTCAGCTCCGCAATCGGTGTGGGACTGGTCCACACGCTGGATATGGAAGCTGTCGCGGATGCCGTTGTAAAAGGGATCTGGTCGCCGCAAGCTGTGCGCAGCGCCGAGCTACCTCGACAATTCGGCTACGTCTTGAGCCCCAAGGCGCACAGCATGTCGCGCTGAATCGTTCAGTACTGTCGGTCTTTCAACACACACCAGGCAGAAAAAAGCCGACCACTCGGGTCGGCTCGGAAACAAGTTACGTGATTGTGCGGTGCTGTGCCTATTTGGCCGCCTCGGCCATGTACTCCACTGCCGCACGCAAATCTTCATCCGAAGCTTGTGCGCCACCACGGGCAGGCATACCACCCTTGCCCTGAACAGCGCTGGCATACACCGCATCAATGCCTGCGGCCAAGCGCGGAGCCCAGGCAGTCTTGTCGCCAAACTTGGGCGCGCCAGCTATGCCGGCACCATGGCACACCTGACAAGCCTACTTGTACAAAGCTTCGCCATTGGCCGAACCTGCCGATGCAGGAGCGGCCGCCGCTACAGGCGCAGCAGTACTGGCCGGCGAAGCGTCTGCAGAGGGCGCGCCAGCAGCAGCGGGTTCTGCGAACTTGGCGCCACCGGCATTCGCCATGTAAGCGACCGCACGTGCAATCTCAGTGTCATTGAACTCGCCGCCACCTTGCGGCGCCATGGCATTTTTGCCCTTGAGCGCAGACTGAACCAGCGTGTCGAATCCGGTCTTGATGCGCGGGCCCCATTCGGCGGCGTCTCCGAGCTTGGGTGCGCCTGCAGCCCCCGTGGCGTGGCAAGCCGCGCATTGCCCTTTGTAAACTTCTTCGCCACCGCGCAAGGGGCGGTTTGCATCGCGAATCTCCACCATGCCGATCTTCTGGATGCGCTCGGCGATCGCTTTTTCGGGATTCGCAGAGCCTGCGGCGGGTTTGTTGTCAGCGGTCACATACAACACCAAGCCGATGATTGCGAAGATCGGTACCACAAACGAAAGAATCACCGCAACCAGCAACTGCTTGGGGTTTTTGATTGGGCCGGTATGTGCTTCTTCGTGATGGTTGTTGTCGCTCATGACGTCCTCAGTTATGTCGGGGCTTGATGTGATCAATTTTTAATTATAGGTGTGATGACCCGGATGCGACACGGAAGCAGGCTGGCGCCAGCACTGACGAGGTGTTCGTCGCTGACGCATCGCAGACGTCTGTGCGATGCCGCGCGAAAGTGAGGTGCATACGTAAGTGGTCTGCGTGTGGGGTGAACAGCAGGCAATCCATCGTGGCGATCTCGGCGTTCGCAGGGCTTGCTCATGCAATAATCTACGGGTTGGTTCAAAGCACAAAGTGCGGCTGTAGCTCAGTGGATAGAGTATTGGCCTCCGAAGGCTATAGTCATCCGGGCTGTCAGCGGAATTTTGAGTATTGGTCTTTTAAGAGTTGCGGCTGTAGCTCAGTGGATAGAGTATCGGCCTCCGAAGCCGAGGGTCGTGGGTTCGATCCCCGCCAGCCGCACCAAAATCAAGGACTTACGTGAGTTTTCCATGGCTCACGATACAGTCAAATTTTGGTTCAAGTCTCAGAGTTGACCGCTCTCAGCAGCCAATAAGGCCTTGAGGCTCAGGGTCACAGTTTTCTGACGTCTGTGTTCATGGCCCGCCTGTGGCCCATGCGTGGCCCTGCCATAGCGCAGAGATGAAGCTTCAAGAGATTTTTGACCATTGGGCCCGTGGCCCATCGAAAGTTCTTCAGCTTGCCGTCATCTCTTGATGGATGCTCCGTTGACTGCTAAACCTTCCCACTTGGGGGATAAGCAATCAAATGACTGTTCAGCAGCGGTTGCTGCCGGTGGCCGCCAGCGGACGAATTCCCGCTGGTTGCCAAAAAGCTGTCTTTGATCACAGCGACCGCCAGTACGCGCGGGTGTCAGGCTTGCGGCCGTGGCCGGCCATCACCGGCGGTGTCCAGTACTCACAGGCGGCGTCCAGTACGGAAGTTTCGAATCGCCCGGATCGTCTAGCACGATGGCAACGCTTTGCTCGGCCCGCGTCACCGAGACGTAGAAGCTGGATGCTGCTAGTGGCTCCATGCTGGCACCGCTTCGGATGAAATCGGTGATCGGGGATGTTGGCGCGATCAGTACACGCGCAAAAGTAGCCCCCTTGGCCACCTTAAAGTTCATGAAGGCAAGGTCCAGTTGTTTCGCGGAAGCGGCGGAGTGGCGCAGGCTCTGCGGGCTGTAGGCGGACACGTAGGCCGCGACGTGCTCGCCACGGATCAAGAACACGCCGTCATGGCCTGTTACCGTCTCGTTCTTCGAGACGGTGCCCGGGAAGCCCCACGACGCGTCGAAGATCAGGTCCGAGAACGCCGCGATCTGAGGGTGGCATCGCCAGGTGACGGTGCTTTCGCTGATCGCGACGAGGCCCTTTTTCTCGCGGGTTCTGAACCAGTTGATTGCATCCGCGTAGGCGTACTTCTTGTTCTTGGAACTGCGCCCATTTGTCGCGAGAACGGCCTGGCGGATATCGCCAACCATCCATATTGCGATGTTGGAACTCAGCAGCGCATCAAGGATTTCCCAGTCGTAGGCACTCAAGTCCTGCACCTCGTCGATCAGGATCTCGTCGTAGATACCCTCCAACCTGCGGATGAGCGCGCCTTTGCTGGCAGTGATCAGCTCGAAAGCAAGGCGGCCGAGCTCTGACCGGTAGACGGCACCTCCCTTGTCGAGGAAGCGCGCCTTGCCCTTGGACATGCGGTACGGCATGCCTTCGAAGTTGAAGCCCCGCACCTTCTCGCCGGGGAACATGAAGGGGAGAAAGGGCTTAGCGAAATGCCGCAGGAGAAACGTGAACCAGCCGAGCACCTCGATGTTCAGGTGGTCGCCAGCGTGCCGGGCTAGGCGGTCCTGTAGTTCCTGTTGATTCTTCTGTGTGTAGGTCAACGCAAGGACTCGCCGCGCAGTCGGTAGGCCTGCGCAGTGCTCGACGATACCCTGGGTCTTGCGTGACCCAGCTACCGCCAGCGTGACCCGCTTAGCCATGGATGAACTTTGCAGCCTGCAGCATGTAGGCAGGCGCCGTGACGGCCTCTGAGGAGCTCGCGATGCGCAGCGCGGCTTCCGTTTTCTGACGGGTCATCCAGGTTTCGAGGTTCGCCGTGTCTGCAATCCCGAGGATAGTGCGCAACTGCGCCTCGCCGCAGTGATGGATCATCTGTGGCTCCAACGTGTGACCATGGGCGACTTCACCGATGAACACCTCCCGCTGGCCGGCGGCCAGCCACGGGGCTAACGGCCTTCGGAGCTCGGTCGGGTCGATGCCGTCGTTGTCACGCGTCGCCGCAACCTTCTTGCCCAGGCGATGGCATAGTTCCAGGCCGCGAGCCAGCGACAACCCCCTCATGCTCACGACGTCGATGCCGCATGCCATTGGACGCTTGCCGAAGAGGTCCACGAACACCCGCTCGAAAATGATCTCGTCCGACGGACCTTCGACCAGAACAATCTTGTCGGCCAGTACGAGCCGCAGCGTGTCGAATCCCGGCAGCTTCTTGAAATAACCCACGGTCCCGGTACTCAACTCGTCGAGCTTGACGGGGGCGGCTGGGCCGAGGAACTGCAGGGCTTCAATGCCGAGCCGGTTGAGGACGCTTGAACTGTGAGTCGTGATGAAGAGCTGCTGGTCATCGCTGGCCAAGGCGCCCATCCTGTCCAGCAGCGTCGCTAGGCTCGTGTGGCTCAGATGGTTTTCAGGCTCTTCGATGGTGACGTACTTGGCATGACCCGCATGCCGGTTCATGGCCAGCGCGATCTTGATCGCTGACTGTTGTCCTTGCCCGGACATCGTGAACGGGACGCCCGCCACATGGGGAGCCACTGACTCCTCCCAGGAGGTCCGCGCCGTCTGGTCCATCGCAAGCGCGATGGGCTGGGCATGCAGTGCCGCGTGAAGCTGCCCGATGCGCTGGTTCACCGTCTTGAAGGCCGATTCCGACAGCGCCGCCTTGGCCTGACGGTACTGAAGGGAGATGCTGGCCCGCTCCTGCGGTTCGAGCTGGCTGCCCAGAATCTGCCGCAGGTGATAGTCAACGCCGCCAGAGCTGCGCACCGTGCGCGCGTCGATCACTGCGGTCGTTAGCGCCCGCGGCCTCATGGTCAGTCTCACGTCCGCGAAGGTCGACCATTCGACGCAGTAGTATTCGACAGGAAGGAGCGGCGTTGGCGCAGTCGCCCAAGCCTGGAGTTCCGCCAGATAGTCGGGATTGGGCAAGCAGCGGATACGCACGCCCGGACATGCCTCGGTGGGCAGGTTGGAATTGTGGGCCCCGCAGAGCTCCTGAAGTTCCGGGACGTTGTCCAGGAAGATCTCGATGTCAATTTCTGGCAGCCGCGTCAGTTCGCTGGCCGCTCGCTTGACGATGAAGTCGGTAACATCGGCCGCGTTGAACCAGTACGGATTGAGTTCCTCGGCGGCGCTTCGCCCGTTTATTCGCCCGGTGAGGGCCAGCACGATGGCCTCTATGAGCGTGGACTTGCCAGACTCGTTGCCCCCGACGATGAGGTTCAGCTTTGGATTTGGGTAGATCGTCAAATCGCGATGGATGCGATACCCGCGGATTCGAATCTTCTTAATCACGGAACCTCCCTTGCACTCGAATTTGTTGCGTCTTGGGATTGTGCTGCACGCCGTTCGTCAGCGTTAGGCTAGCTGGGAACACGACGGCAAGAGCAAGGAGAGCGTCACCGCAACCTTCCGCACGCACCGAGGGAGCCAAAGGCGAGACGCTTGCCTCAAATTACGCCAGCATGCTAGAAGACCAACTATTGGGGGGGAGGCCCCGCCTTTCGAGGACCTCATGGCAGGCGGCTAGGAAGTCGCAGCCACCGCCAACGCGCCTGAGAAGACTTGATCAGTCGGCTAAGTTGCAGACTTCCTGCTGCCTCAGTGAGTGAAGTGCATGCAACCAAGCTTTGTTTTTAAGATTAGTGCTGAGGCGTCGCAAGGACCAACCGGACACCGTTGAACGCATCCACCGTTGACAGGCAGCACTCCCTGCTGACTGCGACGACATCGACGTCGTTGGCCACGATGAAAATCGCCTCTTCCAGAATTGAACATGACCAAACCTGCCGTTGAATTCGAAGTCTCCGACAAAGAGCTCTATCTCATCTACCGCCCGCGCGACGACACAAGTTGGGTTCGAGAAAGGTTCGAACGGGACGAAGAGCTGCTTGTGAAGGGCACGTTCCACCTGACGTCGAAGGACCTTGTGGAAGACGCTGCGGAAGAAAAAGCCAATGCTGCCGGCGATGACGATGGCGTCCTGTGGATTGACGACGATCGATTGGTGTTTGCCATCGCGACAGCAGACGGCGTGTACTTCCGATTCAAGCCCCAGGTCCTTGGTTTTGAGACACCGGTCCTGTTGCATCAGGACGCGCGGCCCAACTGGAAATGGTTCAGCGCCGAACGCAAGGTGTCCATCCTCAACATCGTTCAAAGCCTCGGCCTTGAGCGCATCGTCATCGGTGGCCCGGATCCGGACGCCATTCCGATCCCCGAGTACGAGCGGTTGCTGAACCAGTTCCCGACGCCGTACGAACTTCGCCGCTATGTCCAGGCGCGTGTCGCAACTGTGGTTCGCCAGTACACCGAGCCGGCAATCGACGCGGAAGCGCTGCTAAATACCTATGTCGACAGGCGCACCGTGGCGATCGCGCCAAACTTTGAGGCCCCCTTTCGCCAATTCGACGTCGCCAAATACGCCTTCGCTCTGGAACGGCTGCAGGCCATGTTGGCCAACGAGACAGGAACCTCCGAGGCGCAGTGGCAATTGGAGATAGTAGAGATCATCCTGCTACTAAACCCCAGGTACATCAAGGCTTTCACCGAGGTCAGGCTCTGGGACGCCGACGCCTCCACTTGGCGGCGCATCGACATCCTCTTGGTCGATGCATCAGGCAACGTCGACGTCATCGAGATCAAGAAGCCGATGGGCAAGCCCATCATGTTGCCGGTGCGCTATCGCGATCACCATCTACCGATGCGCGACCTAGTCGGTGCCATGGGGCAGGTCACTCATTACCTGAGGCATCTTAGCCGTTGGGGGCCGGATGGCGAGGACTACTTGACCCAGCTGTTGCGAGCCGACCTGCCTGTGGGCTTTAGGATTCGGATCGTCAACCCCTCCGGCATTGTGATCATGGGGCGCAGCAACACGCTGTCGGATGTGCAACGGCGCGAATTCGAAGTGCTGCGTCGCGATTCCAAAGGTGTCGTCGACATCGTCACCTACGACGACCTATTGGCGCGGGTTCAAGCGGTGCTCGATCAGTTACGCAGCGGACCGGCTCTCAGCGTGGCACCAGCGTCTCCGACGGCCGAATAGTGCAGCTTCGACACGACGCGCACGCGCCAATAGGTGCTACACGAACATTCAACGCTGGTCCTCGCCTACCCGGATGACCGGTGTTGAGGTCAGCAGTTGCTGGCAGAGCCTGGCACAACCGACCGCAACCAGCCTCAAGCCGTCACGCCGTAGGTCTGTTCTGCAGTGATCTGAGACATCCGACGTATGGGCCTGAACTGCCCGTTTCGGCCAGAAGCGGACACCTCTCTGCCGCAGAAAAAAGATTAGACGTTTGACATTGGGGGGCGCTTGGAGGCCGTAGGCCGGAAAGCGTCCTCTCGATGGAAGGGTTAGACCTCACCCGGGAGCTAGGCGTGCGAGTGCCTTGAATACCTGCAGCCTCGCCTGCATGCAAGCCAGATGGAGCTGCTCACGCCCTGGAAGGCGGCAATCGATGGGGCCGCCCGTGCATACCTCAGTCCCTTGCTGCTGCCGGGTGAGCAGGACCTGGCATTCGTGGCCGCCTTCATGGCCCCCATCTCGCGCTTCACCTTGCTGCTGCCTTCGGTCGGGATGGAAGAGGGGGCCGATGAGTCGGCGGTGGCTGGTCTCAGCCCGCAACGCCCCAATGATGCGAACGTGCTGCGCGCCGAACTCCTACGCGATGCGCTGCGCCAGCTTGCCCGGCGCAACATGCCCGTGGCCGACACCCTGAGCGCCGTCCTCAACCTGAACCGGGCGCCGTTTCATGCGAGTGAGGACCAGGTGGCGCGCCTGAGCGCTGTCGTGGCCCTGGCGGTGATGCCGCTGCACAACCTGTGGCCCGTCACCGCCCAGGAGCGCTCCCTGTCGGTGAAGTACCTGCGGCCCTGATCGGTCGCTGATCAACCGGATTCCACGCGGAGCTGCTGGGTAGCGGCGTCGCGGCCGCGCTCAAGCAGCCCTCGGAGGGATTCCCCGGCGACAACGCCGGCAAAACCCCTCGTTGAGTGGCCTTGACGTGGTGCGATTTCGTGAGATTTTGGAAGAGCGAAGACGCAAACCAGAAGAAGGCCGCAAGGCCATCAGCAGGAAAACCCCATGACCGAACCCACGCTTACCCATCCCCCTGTCGCCGCCGACAGCCTCCAAGCCCAGTACCAGGCCATCGTCCACAGCCTGGACAACGGAGCGATCCGGATCGAGCTCCCCCAGCGCCTGAACGTCTGGGTGGGCAACGAGCACCAGACAGTCACGCCCGTGATCGCCGCCCTGCAGGCTTTGGATCCGAATGAACGTCCGGAAGGCCTGATCGACAAACACTTCCCCCAATGGGGGGACATCTGCTGGGTCGATCCCGGTTGGTTTGCACCCGTGCCTGCCACACTGATTAGTGCGACGGTTGGTGACTACATCGCGATTGGCCCGCCTGACGGACCAACTGGCGGACTGGCCGACGCGGTGCGGATGAGCGATCGGGAAGTGATCGAAGCCTTCGAGGCCTGGATGCTTGCCTGGAGGGGCCAGACGCTCCCCTCAGACGCCGACGAACGCGAACAAGGTGCGCAGAGCGGAGGGTATGAGGCAGACGAACGATCGACACCGAATCGGAATAGCCGGAAGTCCACCGCCAGCCGTTGGGGCTTCGCGGTCATTGTCGCCGTGGTTCTCTTCCTTGCCTACGACGCCTTCAAGATCTTCCTGCCGTACGAGATCACGCGGCGCGAACCGATCGGGCATCTGGTGAGTGCCCACACCTCGGACTCGGGCGCCTACCCCTGGGTGCTGGAGACCGACCAGGGGGTCTACCCGTTGGCCAAGGCGCTGATGGTCGACAAGGGCGTGCCGCTTACGCTGCTTGCGCTCAGCAACGGCCGGCATCTCGTTTGCGACCAGACGCTCCAGGTCTGTGCGAGGACGGTGGGCGAGGATCGGCGTATCAAGCGCAAGGTGGACGGGCAGGGCGAACGATGATCAAGGGAGCGACACAGGTGCGAACCAGCGAAACACATCCGCTGTACATCAACGAGGTGGTGGTGCCCATGGCGGCGGCGGCTCAAGATGCACGGCACAGCTCGAAGACTTCGGGGCGCATCGGTCTCACCTTCTGCCCGGGTAAGAAGGGCAAGAGTTTCACCGGCCCCGATTGGGACCGGGACCTGCAGGCTGATCTGGACAAGATTGCCGCGTGGGGAGCAAAGCGGGTGATCACGTTGCTGGAGAAGTTCGAGTTCGACATGCTGGGGGTGCCTGAACTGGGCACTTCGATCACGGCCCGCGGGATGGCGTGGAGTCACTTGCCGATCTCGGATGGCCAAGCGCCAGAGGCCAGCTTTGACCTTGTCTGGGAGCAAAAGCGCTCCGAATTCGCCGGTGCGCTGCGGCAGGGGGAGGGCATCCTCGTGCACTGCCGAGGCGGACTGGGCAGGGCAGGCACGGTGGCTTGCTTGCTCTTGATGGACCAGGGGCTGGGATGGCAGGAGGCCATGGCGCTGGTGCGCAGGGCGCGACCCGGCGCGGTCGAGACCAGGGGGCAGGAGGTCTACATCGCGGGGTATCGCTCACCGCGGATTTGATAGCGCAAGGGTTTCGAGGCCAGTACATCAGCCTCAGCGCTTCGTGCTCTGGACAGTTTGTGAAAGCATCTAGGGTGTTGAGCTTCCACACAATCAATGCCCAGGGTGACGGTCTTCGATGGAGTCAGATGGAAGCGCAAAGACCGCGCGCGGCTTTACATGCCCGCCACATCTTCGATCCATCTGGCGCGATATAAGTGACCGCACTGTTTCAAGGAGACCCATGTGAAAAAACGAACCGCGTTGACGACATTGGCATGCCTGATGCTGCTGGGCGCGCAAGCGCACGCCGACGAGGGCAAAGACGAGTCAGGCAAGGGCAAGCAGCGGTACGAGGAGCGCTCACAGCGAGGCGACCGAGCTGGCAATTCGTACTTCCATCGGCAAGGTCAGACGCGGATTCCCAATGGACATCTACCGCCTCCCGGTGAATGCCGTGTCTGGTACCCCAACCGTCCCCCGGGCCAGCAACCTCCTCCGTACAAATGCGGTCAGTCGCCCGGGCGCATCGAGCCCGGTGGATGGGTGTTCTCGCCGGGCCCCAGTCGCCAGGAAATCGAGGTATCGGTGTACGACGATCGGCGCCCGGGTATCGTGATCGACGTGGGGATCTTCGACGCGCGCTCGGGAGCGCTGATCCGTGTGACAGGGTCCAGGTAAACCGCTCGGGACAACTGAAACCGACAGGGCAGGAGATCGCCGATCGGAGTGCGGTCTAAATAGACAGATCAATATTCGCATCGCGCGGATGACGGTACTGTTATCGGGTCGATGCTTTTGCTCACCAGGCTGAAGACCTTGGGTGAAGCGCTACCGGTGCGCTTAATTCAGCCAATGGCAGTGAGTGCGCGATCTGGTCCTCAGAAAAGCTTGACCTGTTCATTGCTTCTCCATGCGTCCTCTCGGGCCTGCCGGAAAGCAACCGTCGCCCTATTTTTGAAGAGTCAGGAGTTCGGGTGAGACGTCAAACTCAGGCATCTGCCCGGGTACGAGAAAGCACACGCGACAACGCCGCCGTGGTTTGGTAGACGATCTGTGGGACGTTTGATGTTGGAAAATCGAGGTGAGCTTCGCTCCTGCAGCACGACTTTCTTTCCTCACCATCCACACGATTCCCACATGAAACGCATCGTCAAAGCCGCATCAGAAAAACACATTGTGGTGAATGCGCTTCGCGTGTCGGCAGTGGTGGGCACGTTGGTCAACCTGATCAATCAGGGGGGGCCATTGATGGACGGACAAGCACCTTCTTGGATCCACGTGATGCTGAACTATTTGATGCCGTACCTCGTAGCCAGCTACAGCGCGGCAAAAAACGAAGTTGGTGTGGGGCCAAGGGCCGAAGTGACCCCTGGCCACGACAAGACAACGGTTTGAGTCCCGCGCTGTTTGGGGCGGGCGCTCTCAGATTCTTGTAGGTGGCGATCGCGTTCATCCTCTTGCACAACGCCGGCGCCACCACAACCAAGTTCCACTGACGCCCATCCACGCGAGCGCGAGGCCCGACAGCAGGGTCAGCAGCCACGTGGCCCGGCCACCCAGCTCACCGATGTGCAGCGGGTAGATCCATGAATAGGCCCGGGTTCCCGTGTCGAGCTCGTTCCAGCGGTTGACCGCCAGCACCTGCAAGGTGCCGGGATGCATCCACACCGACGTCAGGCCGTTTGGGTGCGGGTCGTCTGGAACCCGGTAGCGGATGCGCAGGGGTCGGGTGCCTCGGGCAGGCACCTGCACATAACCCACCATGCTGTCGGGCACCCGCTGGCGTGCCACGGCCATGGCGGCATCGACCGTGGCCAGCGCCTGGTCCACGGGTTCGGTGATCACCGGGGGCTTCACGGGCGTGCTGCCCGCCACCGCCGACACCCCTGCCGAGATCGGTCGCCACGCCATGTAGGCCCCGGTCACGATGCTCACCAGCACGACGATGCCCGTGAGCGCACCGGCCACCCGGTGCAGGTCGAAGAGTGACCGCGTCAGCCCGGAACCGGTCTTCACCGTCAGTGCGTGGCGCCACCACTTGGGCCACCACAGCACCAGCCCGGTGGCCAGCAACAGAAGGTACGCCAGCGCACTCAGCGCCAGGGCGGCGCGGCCGGCCTCGTGGGCCAGCAGCGTGCTGTGCAACGCGAAAACGGTGTTGAAGAAGCCTTCGGTCTGGCCTAGGCGGCCCCTCTCGGTGCCGGTGGAGGGATCGATGAAGAGCGTTCCGGTCCACGGGCCTGAGACGAAGACGTGCAGCGTCTCGTCAGGCTCGCGCGGCGGGCGGAAGGTGAAGCCCGCGTCGTCACCGAATTCGGCGCGCAGTCGGGCCAGTACCGGGTCGAGCCTGCCGTCGCCGGCTTGCTGGGCGCGGTGCAGATCGGGGCGCAGGGCCTCGTCGATCGGCTCCCCCACGATCAGCAGGGTGCCGGTCGTGGCCGAGATGAGCAGCAGCATGCCCAGGCTCAAGCCCACCCATCGGTGGAGCTTGAGCCACAGGCGCCGCAGACGTGCCGCAGCCATCGGTCAGAACGCGAAGGTGGCAGCCACGCGCAGCGTGCGCGGCAGCCCGGCCGACAGGTAGTTGCCGCCGGTGCCCACCCAGTAGTCGCGATCGGTGGCGTTGTCCAGGTTGGCCTGCAGCGTGACGGGCGTGCTGCCCCATTTGGTCGCGTAGCGCGTACCCAGTGAAACGGTGGTGTAAGCGGGTACGTAGCCCTGGTTGAGGTTGTTCACGGCCCGCTTGCCCACGAAGTACACCCCGCCATTGAGCGACCAGCCCGGCACCGAGGCGACGCGGTACTCGCCAAAGAGGCTGAAGGTGCTGCGCGCGGTGTTCTCGGGCGTCTTGCCCAGCTCGGTGGCGTTGAAGGCGCTCACGCTGGTGATCTCGGCATCGAGAAAGACAGCCGACGCCAGCAGCGACCACTGGCGGCTGATCTCGCCCCCGATCGACACCTCCAGACCCCGGTAGGTGCTCTCGCCGCCCAGCACGTCGCGGTTGCTGCCGTCCACCGTCACCAGCGGGCGGCTGATGTCGAACAGCGCGGCCTGTGCCTGCATGCCGCCCGCCAGGCGGGTCTTGATGCCCAGTTCGCGCTGCTTGTTCACGGCCGGTGGCAACACCTCGCCCACGTTCGCGCGTCCGAAGCGGGCGGTCCCACCCTCGTCCAGCGCCTCGATGTAGCTGCCGTAGATGGAGACATCGCTGGTGGGCTTGTAGATCACCGACACGTTGGGCGAAGTCTCGTCGTACTTGAAGGTGGGGCCGGTGCCCGTCTGGCTGCTGTAGTCGCCGCGTCGCACGCCTGCCAGCACCTGCCACTGGTCTCCCAGGCGCATGCGGTCGAACACATACAGGCCGCGGTCGCTCACGCGGCTGCGCGCGGCGGGCGTCCAGGTGCCCGCCGCCACGGGGTCGATCACGCGGGGGTTGTAGTAGTTCTGTGCGATGCCGCTGACCGTGGGTGCGCCTTCGCCACGGAAGCGACGGGCGTTGGAGGTCAGGCCGAACGTCAGTTCGTGAGCGACCGCGCCGGTCTGCAGGGCGCCCACCACTTCTGCCCGCGCGTTGGTGTTGGCGAAGCGCTGGTTGCGTTGGTAGAACACGCTCAGGCTGGACGCGCCCGTGGCCAGGTCGTTGATCGCCAGCGTGGAGAAGTTGCGATCGCGGGTCGTCTCGGCATGGCCGGCTTCCAGCGTGAGCGCCCAGGTGTCGTTCAGGTTGATGTCCGAGCGCAGCAGCACGTTGGTGGCCTCGGCGTCGTAGCGCTGCCATTCACCGGCGTGGTTGAGGCGGTTGTCCACCGGGTCGGGCACGCCTTGGGCGGCATTGAAGACGATGGTGGCGGGCTCGCTCACGTTCTTGCGGTAGTGCTCCACGTCGAGCTTGAGGGTGGCATCGCGGCTGATGCGCCAGTCGTGTGCCAGCGAGAACAGACCGCGGTTGCCTTCGAACGAGGAAACGCCCACCTCCTGCGTGCCGGCCGCCACGTTCAGGCGGATGCCTTTGTCGTTGCCCTCGCCGTAGCGGCGGCTCAGGTCCAGGTGGGCACCGACCGCGCCGTGCTCGTTGATCGACGTGGTGACGGTGGTCAGCGGCTGCGCGGCCGGGCGCTTGGTCACCAGGTTGACGATGCCCGACGGTGGCACGAGGCCGTAGTACAGCGATGCCGCGCCCTTGAGCACCTCCACGCGCTCCTTGTTCTCCAGCGGTGTGTCGATCAGGTTGACGATGGGCAGCGATCCGTTGAGCCGGTAGTTGCGCTGGTTGTCCACCAGCAGACCGCGGAGGGGTCTCCTCGTTTTCAGTGCAATAAGTGACGGTACGAAAAGCTAGCACTGGCGCGGAGGTGGTGTTGGTAGATCGTTGATTTCATTGACTTTCCTGTTCACTTTCAAATCTGCGATTCGTGGCGT